>NZ_QGSW01000109.1:0-20632 GCF_003176715.1 Micromonospora sp. S4605 | reverse complement strand
CCAGGCCCCGGACGCCCACCCGGCTCCACCAACCGCAGGCCGGCGCCCCGCCACGACGTCGGCAAAACGATCAAACGTGACCGGAGCATCACCGCACGTAAACGGCGCACGGGTTAAACGACAAGCTTAGAGCGTGTTTGAGATGGCGTGATCAGGTCCGGCTGAAGGTGAGGCGGTTTTGTCGGCGAGCGGGTTCGCCGTAGGTGATGCGGCGCGCCATGCCGGCGATAGCGGCCCACCGGATGGCGGGTCATTCTGGACGAGGCGGTGACGCGGGTCGCATGCCGGTGCGTGCCGGCGGAGCGGCGCCGGACCGCCGCGGTGTTCGTGGAAGGGCTGCTGTCGGGCGTGGATCGCAAGATCTGCTGGTCCTTGGCGGAACGGGCGGGTCACGACGATCGGCAGGCCATGCAGCGGCGTAGCCGGTCGCCTGACCGTCAGCGCCCGGATGCCGGGGGGCGATGCCCGATCCGGCGGGTGAGAGGCACCTGGTACAGACCGGCGCTGGTGACGGCGTAGAACACCGGCAGCACGACGAAGATCACCAGGCCGGCGAGTGGTGCGACCAGGTAACCGATGAGCCCTGCGGCGGCATAGAGGATGACCCCGACGAGTGCCCGCACCCGCTCGGTGGGGAAGTGCCGTTCACTCACCTCCTTCTTGAGCAGGTCTTTGCGCCGGGCCAGGTAGTGGAAGAATGCCAGCCAGCTCGCGCAGAGCAGCGCGCCGATCAGCGCGTAGAGGGCGACGGCCACACGTTGGTCCTGCTGGTCGTGCTCCTGAAGGGCGTGCGAGACGACGGCGGTCGGGAACGGCAGCAGCGCGGTGGTGAAGAGGACGAAGAGATTCACCCAGTGCAGGCCCCGATCACTCTCCTTGACGCGGTTGAACGCGCCCTTGTGGTTGAGCCAGACGACGGCCACGTAGCTGTACGAGGCGAGATAGGCGACGTAACCCGGCCACTGCTCCAGCAGTCCGGACAGCAGGCGACCGGGCGGTACGTCCGGCACCCGGAGATCCAGCACGAGCAGCGTGATGATGATGGCGAAGACTGCGTCGCTGAACGCGATGGCACGGCTGGTGTCCGACCGGGCGCCGAGGTCGTCGGTAGGCGTGCTCACGACCGGTGGCTACCCACCGGCACCTGCGATAACCGGCCCTCGCGGAACCGAACCAATAGTGCGAATCATGAAGTGAAGGGCGAAGCGGATTGCAAGAATTTGACTGCCAGGCGGTCTTGGATTGCGGTAGGGGCGGAATCTTCACGCGGGGGTAGTGATGAAGCCGCTGCACGAGCCGCAGGCGGGTCCAGCACCGGCCATGGCCGTCCCGGTCTCCCACACCACCGCACGCAGCAGCCGCTGCATCGCCTGCGGATCGTCGTGACCCGCCCGTTCCCCCAGGGACCGCCACCGGGTGGGGTCCACCCTGTGGCCCACGGCCACCGCACGATCTTCGGTTGTCCTCACCAACTATCGATGATCAACGCGGTGGCCGTCCTCATGCTTCCGGATGGCCGCCGCGGATGTGGGCCGGCTGCGGATCCTGCTCACCGCGTTCGAGGCCGCCGCCACCCCGCCGGTCCTCTGGCCGGGGGCGCCGGCCGCCGTCGCGGGCGAGGTGGCCGCGGAGGCCATGGAGGTCGTCCAGACTGGCGACATCTCGGGTACGGCCCGCCGGGCGCCCTGCCGACGGTGCCCGCGCCGAGGGTCGCCCAAGGGCATTCACGACGGGCGGCTACGAGGAGCCCCGCGGTCGGTGGATCCCGTTGTTCGTGGCTCGGCTGCTCGTCGAGCGGTGACGTCCTTTGCCCGCGCGGTGTCGCGCCCGTACCACTGCCCCTTGCCGGGCGCGGGAATCACCAGCGTGACAGTGCACCGATATGACAGGGTTTATCCGTGACGGAGCCGTCGGTCGGGCAGATGCGGCGACGGGTGGGGTCGACTCTGGGGCGTACATGAGGGCATTGGTCAAGGCAGGGGTCGTCGTTGTCGGAGGGTTGGCCCTCCGCAGGTTCCTGCTTCCGTCGGGCCGGCAAGGGCCCTGGCAGCGGGCCCCGTTGATGCGGCGCGAGCCGCGGTGGCACGTGGTGACCGTGAACCCGGCCCGCGACGAGCTGACCCCGGACTCGCCGCTTCCGGAGCCACTGGCCGGTCTCGGTGACGCCGTGGACGTGCAGATCCGCCGCGCCGCGGGTGACCGCGGCATCGAGCTGGCGGTGCGGCTGCGTGACGGCGCCCAGTCGCCGGCGACCGCGGGAGCCAGGCGACTCGCGGGTCGCGACCCCAACCAGGCGATCCGCGCCGCACTACGGGAGGTGAAGCAGTTGCTGGAGACCGGCGAGGTGCTGCACCCCGACTCTCCACCCACCACCCAGACCACGGTGGTCAACAAACCGCTGCAGATGGCGACGCGGCAGGGGCGCCGGGAGGGGCGACTGTGAAGGCACTGTTGTGGCAAGGCGTCAACGAACTGTCGGTGGACGAGGTTCCGGACCCGACCATGCGCAACGAGCAGGACGTCATCATCCGGGTGCGCAAGACGGCGACGTGCGGCTCCGACCTGCACCTGCTGGGTGGGTACATCCCGTTCATGGAGCGGGGCGACGTCCTCGGGCACGAGTTCCTGGGCGAGGTGGTCGAGGTCGGCTCGCAGGTGCGTAAGCACAAGGTGGGCGACCGGGTGGTGGTCTGCTCGTTCGTCTCCTGCGGCCGCTGCTGGTACTGCCAGCAGCAGCAGTACTCCCTGTGCGACAACGGCAACACCAACCCCGCGATCACCGAGAACGTCTGGGGATTCGCACCCGGCGGCTGCTACGGCTACTCCCACGCGCTCGGCGGCTTCGCGGGCAGCCACGCCGAGTACATCCGCGTTCCCTACGCCGACCAGGGGGCCTTCACCGTCCCGGACGGGGTGAGCGACGAGCGTGCTCTCTTCGCCTCCGATGCCGCCCCGACCGGCTGGATGGGCGCGGACCTCGGTGGGGTCCAAGGCCGGTGACGTGGTCGCGGTGTGGGGCGCGGGCGGGGTGGGCCAGATGGCCGCACACGCGGCCGTCCTGCTCGGCGCGGAGCGGGTGATCATCATCGACCGTTTCGCCAATCGGCTGCAGATGGCGGAGAAGTACCTGGGCGTGGAGACGCTCAACTACCAGACCCAGGACGTCGGCGGTGAACTACTGGAACGCAGCGGCGGGCGCGGGCCTGACGTGTGCATCGAAGCGGTGGGGATGGAATCCCACAGCACCGGACCGCAATACCTGTACGACCAGATCAAACAGCAGCTGCGCCTGGAATCGGATCGTCCGATCGCCGCCCGGGAGGCCATCTACCACTGCCGCAAGGGCGGAAGCGTGTTCCTGCTCGGCGTCTACGCCAACCTCGTCGACAAGTTCCCGCTCGGGGCGCTGATGAACAAGGGCCTCACCCTGCGCGGCGCCCAGCAGCACGGACACCGCTACATCCCGATGTTGCTCGAACGGATGGCACGCGGCGAACTGGTCACCGAACACCTCGCGACACACACCATGCCACTCGATGAGGCACCGCACGGATACAACATGTTCAAGAACAAGCTCGACGGCTGCGTACGCGCCGTCTTCGAGCCCGCCCGATGATCGGCAGCGGCGGGCATCCGCTGGCGTTGCCACGGTCGGGTGACCCGATCACGGTGACTTCGTGCGGCACACGCCGGGCCGGCGACGCTTACCCAGGGCATTTGCCGCTCAGGGCTTCGGGAAGAGGCGTCGCGCCGACAGTCAGGAGCAGCCGATGAACGGACCCCTAGCCGACGAACCCGTCGGCGACCTCGAACTCGTGCACACCTTCACCGGGCCCATGCCCACCGGGGTGAGCGTCTCGCACACCGGCCGGGTCTTCGTGAACTTCCCCAAGTGGGGCGACGAGGTGCCCGCCACGGTGGTCGAGCTGCGCGACGGCCGCGAGGTGCCCTTCCCGGACCAGGCCTGGAACCAGCCCGCCCGGGACGACGACACCGGCGCATTCGTCTCGGTGCAGAGCATCGTGGTGGACCCCGCCGACCGGCTCTGGGTGCTCGACACCGGCAGCCCGATGTTCCGGCCCACGAAGCCGGGCGGGCCCAAACTGGTCCGCGTCGACCTGGACAGCAACTCCGTCGCCCAGGTCATCACCTTCCCTGCCGACGTCGCGCTGCCCTCGACGTACCTCAACGACGTGCGGTTCGACCTGCGCAGGGGTGACGCCGGAATCGCCTACATCACCGACTCCTCGGACTCCGGGCCGAACGGGATCGTCGTGGTCGACCTGGCCAGCGGCGCGTCCTGGCGGCGGCTGCACGACCACCCGTCCACCAAGGCCGAGCCGGTGTCCACCTACCGGCCGATCGTCGAGGGCCGGCCGTTCCTGGAACGCCCGGCCGACGGACCGCCGAAGCCGCTGTCGATGGGGTCGGACGGGATCGCCATCTCGGTCGACGGCTCCCGGCTGCACTACTGTCCCCTCGCCTCCCGCCGCTGGTACAGCGTCGCCACCGACGCGCTCGCCGACCGCGCCCTCACCGAGGACCTGGTCGCCGCCACGGTGGCGGACGAGGGTGACAAGGGCGGCGGCTCCGACGGCTTGGAAACAGACGACGCCGGCCGGTTCTACCTCACCTCATACGAGCACAACGCCGTGCTGCGCCGCCGGCCGGACGGCGAGTACGAGACCGTCGTGCACGATCCCCGTCTGCTCTGGCCGGACACCATGTCCGTCGCCACGGACGGGCACCTCTACGTCACCGCCAACCAGCTGCACCGGCAGCCGAAGTACCAGCGGGGACAGGACCTGCGGCGCAAGCCGTACGCCCTGTTCCGCACCCGCATCGACGCCGGACCGGTCCTGCTGCGCTGAACCGCCGGGAGTGACCGGGATCGAGACGGCGACGGTGTCCTTCAACGGGGGGCGCCGACGGACGCCGAGTTACCTATCGCGCGGATGATGGAAATGTGCGATGCGCGCTCTGTCGCCTGGTGTACCACGATGACTTGGCTGACCCCCGAGGAGAGTGCTGAGCTGTGCCGGGAGGCCCTGAGCCGGATGGGGAGCTCGGTGGAATTCCTCGACCGTGAGCTGGCCGACAACCGAGCAGAAGTTCTGAGCTGGTGGGCGGAACGTTCGCTCTGGGATCGGGAACTCGACTGGCAGCGGGCCGATCTCCGCGCACTCCGCGAGAGGTCCGACAGCGAGCGAGCGTGGGTCGTGGTGGGGCTGATCGAGGCGTCGCGGGATCTGCGGCGGTGGTACGGCCAAGCGTTCCAGGTGGCGACGACCAGGTAGGTGTCCCCGGTCTCAGCCGGGTGGGCCGCGCTCGCCCCCGCGGGCCGTCCGTACCCCCCTCGGAGGGCGCATGCGCCGGATGATCATGCGGGCTCTGCTGACGGGAAGACAGGCGTGAGTGTACGCGGCCGACCCATGTTCAGTGCGGGTGTAGCCGGGCGCCAACGCCTGGCTGGGACGTGCGCTGACCAGCGTCGACCCGCCCGTTCGGGTTCTTGGCGACATGCCAGGTTATGCCGCGAAGGCGGCGCCGGTTGCGGTAAGTGTGGAGGAGGAGGTGTCCGATGACGCTGCCGTACGCGACCATGCCGGGCGACCTCGACCACCTGATCGCCGACGACCACGTGGTGGTGGACCGCCTCTTCGAGCACCTCGAGGCCGGACGCGGTGACCGGCGCATGCTGGTCGACCAGGTGAGTTACGGCCGCGCCCTGCACGCCCACGCCGAGGAGGAGGTGTTGTATCCGGCGCTGGCCGAGATCGGCGCCGCCGCGGACGCCGAGGAGGGGCGGGCCGAGCACCAGGCCCTCAAGAGGCTGCTGGTCCTGCTTGACCATGCGGATCCCGGCAGCCGCGAATTCGAGCGGGCGCTGAACAAGCTGATCGGCGGTGTCCGGCACCACATCGAGAAGGAGGAACGGGAGTTCCTGCCGGCGCTGCGTCGGGCCGTGGGCGCGGAGGAGATGGGTCGGCTCGGCGAGCGGTACCTCGCCGCCAAGCAGTCGGGTCCGGCCCGCTCGCATCCCACCGTCCCGCCCACCGGACGCCGTCGCAGGCTCATGCACGCGGCCGCCGGGTTCATGGACAAGGTACGCGACCGGGTATCCGGCCGCAGCAACGTCCTGTCGACCGACGCCTCCTGGCTGCTCGACACCCAGGCACAGCGGATCCTCGACACCTGGTCCCGACTGGTACTGGCCCCGTACGAGCTCCTCACCCTCGAGCAGGCCCGCCAGCAGCCGAGCCTCGCCGACGCGGCGATGGAGATCCTGCAGCAGGACGGGCGGCCGACGGACCCCGAGGAGGTCGGATCGGCGGCGGACATCACCCTGCCCGGCCCGGGTGGTGATCTGGTCGTACGCGTCTACAAGCCGCTCGGCCAGGCCGGCGATCCGGTGCCCGTCGTGATGTGGGTGCACGGTGGCGGTTGGATCCTGTTCACGAACGACGACTATGACGCGTCCTGCCGCGCCCTGGTCACCCGGACGGGCGCGATCGTGGTGTCGCCGGAGTACCGCAAGGCTCCCGAGCACGTGTTCCCGGCCGCCCACGAGGACGTGCTGGCCACCTACCGGTGGCTCCGGACCAACGCCACCGGGCTCGGCGGCGACCCGTCACGCATCGCCATCGGCGGCGAGGGCGTCGGGGCGAACATGGCGGCCGCGACCTGCGGTCAGCTCAAGCAGGCAGGTGAGCCACTACCCGTGGCGCAGGTGCTCGTCTGCCCGCTGACCACCACCGCCCAGTACGGTGCGTCCATGCGGGACGCCGCAGACGCCCGGCCGCTGAATCGTCCACTGCTGTCCTGGATGATGATGCACGCCTTCCGTGGCGTGACCGACAGCCTGAAAGACCCCAGGGTCGATCTGCTCCCGCTCTCCGCGCAGGGCCTCGCCGGTCTGCCGCCGACACTGATCGTCACCACCGACCGCGACGTGCTGCAGAGCCAGGGCGACGAGTGGTGCGCCCGCTTGGAGGCCGCCGGCGTGCGGGCCACGTCGGTCCGTTACGGGGCAGTGATGCACGACTTCTTCGGCCTTGCCGCGGTGCTGGACAAGGCCGCGCAAGCCCAAGAGGAGGTCGCTCTGCACCTGCGCCAGGCGTTCGGGGAGGCCCCAGCCGCACATGCGGTGGATGGTGGGCCAATGCGAAAGCCCAAGGTCATCGGGTGACGCTGGCTGGCCTGTCGCGGATCGTCCAGCTGCTGGCCTCGCCCGTACATCGGTATGTGTTGTGGATGAGAATGGCGGCCGTGCAGCATGTGGGGATAGACCTGCACCGACGGCGCAGTGTGATCGTGCGGATGACGTGCGCGGCGAAGGGATGACCGGCAACCAGACCACCGGTTCCGCCACACCGTCCAGTCCGGACATCGGGGAAGAGGGCCCACAACCGAACAGCCGCCGTTCCCGGCGCGACGATAATGCGCCGCCCGGGGTCGGCGTCAAGGCCAAGCCCTACCGGTCGACCTCCGGTCGAACCTTGACGCCGACCCCTCGACGGCGCATGCCTACACCGCCCAGGAAATTAGCAGAAAACGGGTACAAGCACTCGACGTCCGATACCTGAACGGCCCCGCTCCTTCAGGGATGACCCCCAGTAGTTGAAGGCCTCAGCGGCATGCTCGCGCACGTTCACCCAGATCGACTGAAGCATAAACCGGCCGATAAAGGAGTCTTCGCACCACTCCCCTGCCACCATCGACTTCCCTGCCCAGCCGAGCAGGGCGTGACCTCCCGCCGGCTGGCATCGTGGGTGTCCATGTCGGAGGGGCCGACGTCGACCACGAATTCATGATTGCCGTTCGCGGCGAACTACGACTCACGCCCAGGTAACCGCATCAGCCGGTTGCTGGTGGACAGGCTACCCCGGTGCGGATCCGGGTCCGGGACGCTGCGAGCGACCGCCCGATCCGCGACGTCGTCCGCAGTCACGAGGCGTGGATGCACCTGATCGCCACCCGCGACGACCTGGTCACCTTCGCCCACGTGCACCCGCAGCCGGCCGGCTGGACGGCCGGGGCCAGTTCACCGTCGACCTGACCTTTCCCACCTCCGGGCGGTACACCATCCACAGCGAGTTCCGCCGACGCGGCGAGATGACCGACCTGGTGGAGCGGCACGGGGTCGTCGTCGGCGACCCGGCGCAGGTGCTCCACGAGCCGCCGGCGCTCTCGCCCCGCGAGCAGGTGGTCGACGGCGTACGGGTGACGCTGACCGGTGACGCGAAGGTCGACACCGGCAGCCGTTCACCTTCCGCTTCGCCGGCCCGACCACCGGCCGGCCGGTCGACGAGCTTCCGGTCGGCCTCCCGGATCAGGTCGCCGTCGAAGCCGGCGCCGGTCATCACGGCGAAGTGTTCACCGTTGAGCTTGCCGAGGTCGAGGGTGCGGTGCGACCCGTGCAGGCCGATCCGGACCGCCTCGGGCAGGTCCTCGGGGGATGCCGAGGTTGGCCGAAGAGGTTGGCGGCGCCGGCCGGCAGGATCTCCATGGGGGTGCCCGTGCTGGCGAGGGCGTCCGCGCAGCGTTGCACGATGCCGTCGTCGCCCCAGACGATTCTTCAGCGCCTTGCGGACCTTCTTCGGGCCTTGCGGCTTTCGGCACCCCGTACCAGGTGGGGTCCTCGACGCCCGCGCCGGCCGGCTCCGCGCGCAGCTCGTCGAGGGCGGCCGCCGAGGGTCTTCCGGCGGTGGGCGTCGACGACGACGGTGCCCACCCGGGCGGCGGCCACCCGCTCGGCGCCCACCGCAGTGCTCGTGCTCATGGCCGCCGGTGTCACCCAGCCGATCAGATCCGTACGCGTCGGCTCTCACCGCGGTGTCGGCGGCTCTGAAATGCCACCCGGAAGGGGTGTTCTTGCCACGAAATGCTCCGTGTCCTCCCGGTGTGCATAGGGTCAGGCGGTAACCCGTCCTCTGTACGTCATGACGTGGGCGAGGAGCGCAGCGGGATGACGGTCGAGACCACGGCGGTCCCCGCCTGATGCGCGCGGCGTTGATCACGCTGGCCACGCTGGTGGTGGCCGTGCTGCTGGACATCGGCACGCGCAGGCTCGTCCGTCGCGCCGACCACGGCCGCTACCGGTGGGTCCTGGGACCACTGCGGAAGGCCTGCCGCCGTCCGACGGCCGTCGTGCTGCTCCTCACCGGGCTGTACCTCGCCCTGCCGCCGCGGTCGACGGGATGGCTCGGCGACGTCCGACACGTCGTCGGGCTGTTGCTCATCGGCGGCGTCGCCTGGCTGGTGATCAAGGCGTTGCACGTCGCCGAGGGCGTCACCTTCAGCCGGCTGCCGCCGGAGGTGGTCGCGGACCGCCGGATCCGGCGGGCCCGAACCCAGATCCGCCCCGTCCGGCGCTTCACCGCGGTGGTGGTCACAATCGTGGCCATCGGCCTGATCATGACCACCTTCCCGCCCATCCGCGCGTTCGGGATCTCCGTCCTGGGCTCGGCCGGCGTCATCGGCGCCGTCATCGGCCTGTCCGCCCGGACCGCGCTGGGCAACGCGTTCGCTGGTATTCAGGTCGCCTTCTCGGACGGTCTGCACGTCGGTGACGTGGTGGTCATCGAGGGCGAGTGGGGCCGGGTCGAAGAGGTCAAGCTGACCAACGTGGTCGTCCGGCTGTGGGACGACCGGATGCTCATCCTGCCGACGATGTACTTCACCGAGCGCCCGTTCCAGAACTGGTCCCGGCACGAGGCGCGGGTGGTCGGCAAGGTCCAGATCCATGTGGACCACACCGCCGACCTCGAGGACCTGCGCACGGAGACGCAACGGCTCGTCGAGTCCTCACCGCTGTGGGACCGGAGCCGGTGGGTACTGCAGATGGTCGACGCCACCGCATCGAGCGTCGTGATCGAGGTGCAGGCCACAGCCGCCGACGGGGCCAGCGCCTGGGACCTCCGCTGTGACCTCCGCGAGGGCCTGATCGGCTACATCCGCGACAACCACCCGCAGTGGCTCCCCCGCACCCGCAGCGAGTACAAACCCTGACCTCCCCGCAACCCGCAAAAGCCGCCTTGACGGGCGAAAGGTGCGTAGCGTTCAGGTGGGCCTGTGCCGAGGACCCACCCACCGACAGGAAGGTATGAGATGTCGCTCGACGCGTTCCGCATCCCCGGCGGCTCCTTGGACGACCTAATCAGTCGGTTCTTCGGCGGAGACCCGTTCGCGGGACGTCCGGTGGAGCGCGTGGACCTGTCCCGCCTGCTCTCCACCGAATCGCGGCAACTGCTGCAACGGGCAGCCGAGCAGGCTGCGGCGTGGGGCAGCCCGTACCTCAACGTCGAACACCTGCTGTGGGCCGCCGCCCAGTCCGACCCCACCCGCCGGACCCTCGACGCGAGCGGCGCCGACCCCGACGGCCTGGCCCGCCAGATAGAGGCGGCCGTCCCCAAAGGCAGGCCACGCGAGGACACGCCTCCGCTCGCGCCAGCGGCGAAGCGAGCCCTACTCGACGCGCACCGCGAGTCGCGACGGTCCGGCGCGACGTACATCGGCCCCGAACACATCCTGCTCGGCATCGCCGCGAACCCGGAGACGACCGCGGGCCAGGCGTTGCGCGCGCTCGGCGGGGCCGTCACCGGCCCCGCGCGGCCGGCGGGCGGCGCCGACGGGCGCGGCGCCAGCACCACCCCCACCCTGGACCAGTACGGGCGGGACCTCACCGAGGACGCCCGGGCCGGGCGGCTCGATCCGGTCGTCGGGCGTGACGACGAGATCGACGACACGATCGAGGTGCTCTCCCGGCGTACGAAGAACAATCCGGTGCTCACCGGCGAGCCGGGCGTCGGCAAGACGGCGATCGTCGAGGGCATCGCCCAGCGCATCGTCAACGACGACGTGCCCGAAACCCTGGCCAACCGGCGGGTGGTTGCCCTCGACCTGTCCGGGATGGTGGCGGGCGCCAAGTACCGCGGTGAGTTCGAAGAGCGACTGAAGAACGTGATCCAGGAGGTGACGTCCGCCGAGGACGGGTTGATCCTCTTCATCGACGAACTGCACACCGTTGTCGGCGCGGGCGGCGGCGGCGAGGGGGCGATGGATGCCAGCAACATGCTCAAGCCCGCCCTGGCCCGCGGCGAACTGCACGTGGTCGGCGCGACGACGCTGAACGAGTACCGTCGCTACATCGAGAAGGACCCGGCGCTGGAGCGCCGGTTCCAGCCGATCCTGGTGTCGGAGCCGAGCGTGGAGGACACCGTCGCGATCCTCAAGGGCGTACGCGACCGGTACGAGGCGCACCATCAGGTGCGGTACACGGACGAAGCCCTGGACGCCGCGGCCGAGTTGTCCCACCGCTACATCACCGACCGGTTCCTGCCGGACAAGGCGATCGACCTGCTCGACCAGGCGGGGGCGCGGGTCCGGCTGCGTTCCCGCACCCCGGCTCCGGACAAGAAGGAGATCGAGAAGCGGCTGTCCCAGTTGCGCCGGGAGAAGGACAGCGCGGTGGCGAACGAGGACTACCAGCGCGCGGGTGCGCTGAAAGCCGAGATCAGTGCGGCCGAGCGGGACCTGGCGGCGGCGCAGGAGGGCACGCCTCCGGTGCCCGAGGTGCACATGAGCGACATCGCCGAGGTGGTCAGCCGCCGTACCGGTGTTCCCGTCACCCAGCTCACGGAGGTGGAGAAGCAGAGGCTTAGGCGCATCGAGGAGCAACTGCACGAGCGCGTGGTCGGCCAGCACGAGGCCGTACGGGCCGTGGCGGCCGCCGTACGCCGATCGCGTTCCGGGCTGAGTGACCCTCAGCGACCCGACGGGTCGTTCCTCTTCCTCGGACCCACTGGCGTCGGCAAGACCGAACTGGCTCGGGCCCTCGCCGCGGCGCTCTTCGGCGACGAGTCCAGCATGATCCGCTTCGACATGAGCGAGTTCCAGGAGCGGCACACGGTCAGCCGGCTGGTCGGGGCGCCCCCGGGCTACGTCGGGTACGAGGAGGCCGGCCAGCTCACCGAGGCGGTCCGGCGCCGGCCGTACTCGGTGCTGCTCTTCGACGAGGTGGAGAAGGCGCACGCGGATGTGTTTAACACGCTGCTGCAGGTGCTCGACGACGGTCGCCTCACCGACTCGCAGGGTCGCACGGTCGACTTCAGCAACACCATCCTGATCATGACGAGCAACATCGGCGCGGACCGCATTCTGGCCGCCCAGACGGCAGGGCGTCCGGTCAGCGACCTGCGCGAGGAACTGATGGGGCTGCTGGGGCAGCGGTTCCGGCCGGAGTTCCTCAACCGGATCGATGAGATCATCATCTTCACCGGCCTGGACCGGGAGCAACTCCGCGAGATCACCGGCCTGCTGCTTGACCGTACCCGCCGCCGGTTGCACGCACAGGACATCAACCTTGAGGTCAGTCCGGACGCCGTGCAGTGGCTGGCCAATCGGGGCTACCAGCCCGAGTACGGGGCGCGGCCTCTGCGGCGCAGCATCCAGCGCGAGTTGGAAGACCGGCTGTCGACCCTGCTGCTGGAGGACGGGGCGAATCCGGGCGACACCATCGAGGTCAACGTCGTCGGCGGCGAACTCGACCTCTCGGTCCGGCCCGCCGCCGTGCCGGCCGGCACGTGACGCCCGCCCAGGCCGGGCTGACGACACGCAGGAGATCTGCGGGGCGGCGTCCAGAAGACGCACTTCTCGTGCGTCCTAACCGATCACCGTCACGGTGCCGGCCTCACAGCGTGCGGGCCAGCCGGTCGGCAAGGATGCGGGTGAACCGGCACGGGTAGGCCAGCTCCCTACCCTCGGCGAGCAGGGCCATCCCGTACAGCAGCTCCGCGGTCTCCTTCAGCGGCTCCTCTGTGCCGCCCGGGTCGGATCGCTGTCATGCGGCCCCCCGCTCCGTGGTGAAGGTCGCGATCGCGAGGAGCGCTGAATAGCTGGCCAGCCCGACGGTGAACCAGGCGAAGCTGGAGTGCCGCTCGGGTGCCAGTTCGTCGACGAAGACGTTGAGCAGGATCCCGCCACCGAGAAACGCCGTCAGCAGATTCATCACCACGCTGGTGGGCTGGGCGACGACCGCGGTCAACCAGCCGGCACCGGCGCCGGCGACGAGAACGAGGCGCCATCGGGTGGTGAGGCTGACCGGGAAGTGCTCGGCCAGCACGCCGTCGGTGGCCAGCACGTGCAGCCCCATGGCGACGGCGAACAGCGCCGCCGGCGCGAGGCCCGCGTCCAGCTTCGTCGCCAAGGTGTACGTGATCAGGCCACTGTAGAGCGCGAAGAAGCCGAGTTGGCACGCGAAGACCAGCCGGGTGGGCTCCTGCTCGTGCCCGTTCGTCCGATGGGTCGCGCGCTCCAGGGCGTAGAACGTGAAAAAGCCGATCAGCGCGACGAGGAACAGGCTGAATCCGCGCAGCCGGCCGGCGCGGACCTCTTCCTCCAGGACGTGGGCGACCGCCTCGTTGCCCTCGGCGAGGCGCGGCAGGAGGTAGAGGAAGACGTACGCTGCGGCGATGCCGCCGCCGAGCGAGGTCGCCGCCTGGGTGGACACCGGCAGTGTCCGCCGGATGTACGGCGCCAGCAGGTGAAGGGCTCCCAGGACCAGCGTCACCGCGAGTGTCGCCCACAGACTGCCCGCTCGGCTCAGCGTCACCGCAGCGTACGGGGTTGATTGTCTGCCTGGTACGGCCGCTGCCCGAGCATGGTTGCGATCCTACGAGCGGCACCAGGGCTGTCGGGCCGGAATGGGCAGTTACGTCGCCGGTTGGGGCGGGTTGAGCCAGGCCAGCCGCTGTCCGGACAGCACGGCGTCGGCGAGTCGTTGTACCGACGGGGTCTTCAGCGCGGCGAGCGAGCTGTCGATTCAGCGCCACGTGTACGCCGCACGCCGCCGGGAACTGGTACTCAAACGGCTGCGCGCCGGGCTCGCCTCGGACCGCACGATCCTGTTCGACACGGCCAGCAGCACCGTGGCGATCTTCCTCGCCCAGTTCGTCGCGCTGGCCGTCTCCGCGGTCCTGGCCCTCGACCTGCCGACGCCCAGGAACCCCCTGGTCATGGTGGTGGCGCTGCTGTTCGGCTGCTCGATCATAGCGGCGTTCTCGGCCGCACTCTCCGCGATCACCCGCAGCTCCGAGGCGGCCATGCTCACCACCCTGCCGACCGTGGTGATCGGCGCGCTGACTGCGGTCCGGTGGTCGACGGTCAGGCGCAGGGTGGCTGCGACGGCGGCGTGGTCGGTCAGGTGACCCTCGCGGGGCTGGTGTAGGTAGTCGCAGCTGGCGAGATGCGGCGCAGGACAGACATCCACGCAGGGGCGGCGGGGGTGCTCGGCAGGCACACGGTCGTCGCCCGATGGATGCGGCGACTCGAATAAAGGAAATGGGACCGCCGGAAATATTGACCAGTGCAATCGTGGCTCATAGGTTGCGGGTTAGGAATCCCTCTCCCTCGATGGAGGTACAGATGCCACCCTCCGGTATCAGCCGGCGCTGTCTGCTCATCGGCGCGGCCGCCAGTGGGACCCTGGTCGGCCTCGGCGCGGCGCCGCCCACGCCGGCGCGCGCCGCGGAAACCCCCGACTTCACCACCCGGGCCGCGTTCGACGCGCTCGACCTCGGTTTCAACAGTGGGAACGGGCTGAAGGACGATCTCAACGACAACCGCGGCGCGCTGGGCTGGGGCGAGTCCTACGTGCTGCAGGCGTACCTGCTGATGTACGAGGCCCACCGGGACCCGTACTACCTGGACAAGGCGATCGACCACATCGACCACGTGCTGGCCAACCGGGACAGCGAGCGCGGGTTCACCGACTGGCGGGGCCTGTCCCTGCCGGCCTGGCGGACCGGTGACCCGTACACGGCCGGTGAGGTGCGCCTGGTCGACGCGGAAGGGCGGCCGACCCTGCGTATCCGTTCGGCCAGGGCGTTCAGCGCCTCCGCGCAGCTCACCGTCACCGCGGGCACCAACCCCGGGACGTTCAAGCTGACCGTCTACTCGACGTTCTACAAGGTCGGGGACACGTACGACAACCTGACGATGGACCCTGCCAGCTCGGACTACGCCGTCACCCGAATCAACGCCGCGTTCGACCCCAACACCGCGCAAATCACCGCCAAGGATCTGCGAACCGATCCGGGATCCGCCGGCAACCCGGCGCCGGTCAGCACGCTGATGACCGCTCCGAAGTATCACAGCGCCGTCCACACCGGGCAGATCGCCTACCCGATCGCCAAGTTCGCCCGGCTGGTCGCGGCCGAGCCCCGCCTCAAGGCAGAGTCCCGCTACCGGGACAAGGCGCGCGAGTACCGCGCCGCCGCCGAGGCCGCGGTGGCCATCCACGACGAGGCGTACGTCCAGGACGGCGCTTACGGCTACTACCGCGCCCTGCGGGACGACCCGGTCAACCTCGACGGGGCCGACTGGCCGCACAACTACTCCACTAGCATGGCCCGCGTCTACCTGGAGCTGTACCTGGCCAGTCACCACCCGGCACATGGTGAGCGGGCTGCCGCGCTGGTGCGCACATTCCGCGACGACCTCCGGTCCACGAGCAGCGGCACCGCCACGTGGACGTACTACTGGACGCGGGGCTGGCCGTACCGCGGCTGGACGGCGGCCGACGACGTCAGTAACAACTTCCAAAGGATCGGCGCCGGCACAAGGGCCGAGGACATCTCGCACGGGCACATCGAGATCGCGATGATGGTCACCGCGCACCAGGCCGGCATCGTGGCTCGGCGGTCGGACATGCGGCTGCTGGCGGCGACCCTCAGCCGGGACATCATCACCACCGGCACCGACGGATCGCCGACCGTCTGGTCGTACCTCGGCCCGTCCGGCGTCACCGGCAACCGCGCGTTCGAGCAGATCGCCGCCGGTTGGCTCGGCCTCGCGCCGTACGACGAGGACGGGGTGATTGATGGTCGACGCGATCGCGACCATGTACCAGAAAAACAACCCCGCGCCCGGCGCGGTACCGATCTTCGGATCGGCCTGGCTCAACTGGGCCAGTCGAGCACGCTGAGCGGGTTTCCGGCGCACGGGCCGCTGGTGGGGGAAGACACCCGCTGGCGGCCCGTGCCGCTGCCGTGCCGCCGGCGGATACTGTCCGGTCAGCCCGCGGCCGCCAGCCGGCGCAGCGGCTCGGCCGCCTTCGCCGCCGCAATGACGGCGGCGCCGGAGCCGCTGTAGCAGTCGGCGATCGCCGCGGCGTACTCCTCCCGCCAGGCGTGCCACTGCCGCACGAGCCTGTCCACGGACGTGGCGGCGAGCGCGCGGGCGGCCGAGGCCGCCGGATCGGCCGCCGCGACGTCCCGGTGCCAGGCGGCGGTTCCGGCGACCTCCTCCGTCGCCTCGACCAGAAGGCGGTGGCCGGCGCAGGCGCGCACCAGCGGGTCGTCCGCGGCCGCGTGCAGGGCCCGAACGTCGTGTACGGTGCCGCTCTCCAGCACCGCGCACCAGGACGGCAGCGTCACGCCTGCGTCGGCATTCCAGTACAGCGCTGCGGACGCTGCCAGGGCCACCTCCGCACTGGGCAGCGGTTCGGTTGGTGGGCTCACCGTGTCGTAGGCAGCCCAGGCAGTGCTGACCACGCCCTCGATTCCCAGGGTGCGCGCCTCGCGCGCCCACATCCGCACGTTGGCCAGCCGACGGATCCAGCGGGGGTAGGCCCTGTTCGGGCCGTCGGCGCCGCGGGCGGCCGCGGCACCGATCACCGTGCGCCCCCGGGCGACGAGCGCCCGCGCCCAGGGCAGCGGGTGGTTGCCGGACTTGACCGCCTCGATGAGCCGGCGCTCCTCGGGCGGTAGCGACGCCACGGGCAGCAGCGGCGCGCCGGGCGGCGCCGACCGGAGCAGGTCCGAGGTGGCCACCAGGGTCTGCGGCGTGTCCCAGCGGGCCCAGCCGGTGCGGCCCGGGGCCGCGTACTCCCACGGCATGATCACGGTCTCCGACGGCAGCGCGTCGACCAGTGCGGGATCCCGTTCGGCGTAGAGCACGTCGTCCCAGACGATGGGGCGCCGCCCGGCGTTGATCACCATCCGGGCCGCGGCGGCGACGTGGCGGGCGTACAGGTCTGGCCGCCGCTGCCCGGCGCAGCGGGCGCAGCGTCCCAGCGACCACGGCTCGTCGCCGCCGATGTGCACCAGCGGGGCCTGCGGGTGGGTGGCGAGGACCGCGTCCAGGGTGGCGGCGAAGAATTCCAGCGCCCTGGGATGCATGGGGCAGAGCTGCTGGTGTCGCTCGTCCTCGGCCAGGTGCCGCCAGCGGCGGTGGCGTAGCGCGTATTCCAGGTGCCCGAGGCACTGCACCAGCGGCACGACGGTCATGTTGTGCCGCTGCGCGGCAGCCAGCAGGGCTGACACGTCGACGGTCTCCGGTGCGGCCAGCTCAAGCTCCGCCGGATAGGGAAACTTGTCCTCGTACTCGACCAGCAGCGTGTTGATCCGGAGCGCGCCGAGCCGGGCGAGCAGAGCGTCCAGGTAGGACGGCGCGAGGGTCGGCCCCTTCAAATCCAGGTGCACGCCGCGCATGGCGAGGTCGGCGAAGTCCACCAGCCGGCGGCAGGCGAGGCCCCCGTCGGCCAGCGAGGCCGCGGCATAACCGAGCGGGGCCCGGTCGCGCCCGGCCAGTTCGATCCGGTCGGCGGTCACGGCGAGCGCGAACCCGTCGGGCCGGTCCGGCGCGCGCAGCAGCGGTGTGGAGGTGGTGCCGGCCACCAGCCACCAGCCCTGGGCGCGTTCGACGGCGCGGGCGGGCAGCCCGAGCAGCCCGGCCACCCGGGCCGCCGCCGCGGCGGCGGCCGGCGGATGGTGTACGGCGGCATTGGCCGGTGGCCGGAACGTACCCTGCTCGGGGAAGGTGGCACGCGCCTCGATCATCGGATGCCGTCCTTTCCGCAGCTGGACACGTCGATCCAACCGTCGACCACGGTGAGCAGTTCGGGCCGGCGGCGGGTGAGTTCGGCGTTGCCCGCGGGGGCGAACCGGAGACTGTTGCACTCGAAGGCCGGTACGGCCCGGATGGTCCGCCTGGCGAACGCCGCCGCGTGCTCCAGTGAGGCACCGACGTGGGTGAGGTCCTGCTGTACGACGTACCGGCCACGGCGGCGCGCCCAGCAGTAGGTGAGCAGCGTCGCCGTCTGGCCACGGCAGGTCTTCACGACCACGCCGTCCCAGCCGGTCACCTCGTCGAGCCGGCGCGGGTCGGGCAGTCCTTCGTCGAGCAGGACGGGGATCCGCACACCGGGCGGATCCCAGGGCAGCGACCGGGGCAGCGGCTGCTCCACGTAGTCGACGGCGACCTCGGAGGGCAACGCGGCCAGCAGTTCGCCGACCGCCTCGGCCGTGCCGTACCCCTCGTTCGGGTCGAGTGCGAGCCGGCGACCCCGGCCGGCGGCGGCTGCGACGGCGGCCACCCGGGCGGCGTCGGCGATCGGGTCCACGGCGCGAAGCTTCACCTTGAGCCACCGGGCACCGGCCAGACCGTCGAGTGGGTCGTCGGGTCCGACGATCCACTGCACCGGGAGCCGGTCCGGGACATCGGTGGCCAGGAAGTCGGCCGGGTACCGGCCGGTGAAGTCGGGCCCGAGGAAGGCGGCCAGGTCGGGCACGAACGGATCGGTGTAGAGGGCGTGAGCGGGGCGGCCGGCGGCACGGGCCCACGCGTCGTGCACCGCGGCGTCCACTGGGCCGAGGCAGACCTCGGCGGCGAGCCGGGGTACGGGGAGGCCGGGCAGCGCGTCGAGCAGGCCGACGCCGATGGTCAGTGGGTCGCCGGTGGCGCCGACAGCGTCCCGGGCGAGCGCGGCGACGCCCTGCCGCATCGCGGTGTCCCGGTCCTCCGCGGTGCGCCCGGCGGCCGACCCGTACGCCCAGGGGTGGGAGAGCAGGACGCTGCCGGAGCCGGTCGCCTGCCGCTCGCCCGTCTCCACCGTGACGGTGACCGTCGCCTCGGTCAGGCCGTCGATCGGGCCGGAGCTGAGCACCAGCGGCGTGCTGAACGGCACGTGTCGGAACCCGACGGTGGCATCGACCACCCGGGCGTCGGTCGGCCTCACCGCTGCTTAGCCCGGCGGTACGCAGCGGCGAACGCCGGTCCGTCGTACTGCACCCCGATCAGCTCCGGATCGTGCAGGTCGACCCAGCGGCCCCCCTTGTGCCGGGAGTGCAGCGCGGCGAGCGCCGCGAGCTCCGGTTCGACCAGGTCGGCCATCGGCAGCGGGTTCGGGGCCTGCCCGGCCAGGTACGGGACGACGGCCTCCAGCAGTGCGGGGTAGAGCGTCGACGGGCTGATCTCGAGGTGACGTACCGACCGTCCGGACAGGATGGTGGCGTGGAACGGGTGCCGGACTTCGGTTTCGCCCAGCGAGACCATTCCGGTCCGGCCATCGGCCCAGCGGATCTCGATCCGGTGCTGGCCGCGTCCGCCGAGCCACCGGGCCTGTCGCATGCCGGGTCCGAGCAGGCCGTGCAGCAGGGAGTACGCGTGGATGCCGTAGTCGAACTCGTGGCCGGAGCAGCCGGTGAAAGCGAAATCGGCGTCCGGGTCCTGTTCCACGGCCCAGCGCAGGGAGGAGCCCCCGGAGAGTCGAGCACCATGGTCGGTCCACGCCACGAGCCGGGCCAGGTGGGCGGCGTTGCCCGCGAACGGCTTGTCCAGCAGAACCGCCCGGTCGGCGGCCACGAACGGGGCGACCCGCTCGACGTGGGTCGACCAGTCGGCGCCGGACACGACGGCGATGTCCACCGCCTCGGCCATCTTGTGCAGGTCGTCGAAGACGTGCGGGATGTCGTGCCGACGGGCGAAGTCGTCGGCCGGCGCGTGGTGCCAGACCGCGACCACGTCGTGTCCCATCGCCCGCAGCAGCGGGGTGAACGCGCCTGGGTGGGAGGTGTCCAGGTCGACCAGGCCTATCCGCGCCATCAGCCCTTCACCGCGCCACGCATGCCGTCGACGAAGTGCTTCTGCAGGGCGAGGAAGAAGATGATGATGGGTAGCACGGCGATCACGGTACCGGCGGCCATCGACCGCACGTCCGTGCCGAAGATGCCCTGCAGGTAGGCCAGGCCGAGGGCGATGGGAAACTTGTCCTCGCTCTTCAGCACGACCAACGGCCAGATGAAGTTGTTCCAGACGCCGATGAACCCGAAGATGGCCAGTGTGGCGAGGGTTGGGGTGACCTGCCGCACCGCGACGCGCCAGAAGATCTGCCACTCGTTGCAGCCGTCCACCCGGGCGGCGTCGAACAGTTCCCGCGGGATCTGCTCGAACGCCTGCTTCAGGAGGAAGACGCCGAATGCGGAGAGCAGTCCGGGCAGGACCAGGCCGGCGAAGGTGTCCACCATGCCGAGTTCGGACACGACGAGGAAGCGGGGCACCAGCATCACCTCGCCGGGCAGGAACATCGTCGACACGATCAGCGCGAACAGCGGTGCCCGCCCGCGAAAGTCGATCCGGGCCAGCGGGTACGCGGCCAGCGCCGAGATGGCCAGGTAGGCCGGGACGGTCAGCAGTTCGTAGAGCAGGGAGTTGGCCAGATAGCGGCCCGGGTTCGACGTAATTCGGGGACCTGGAGAGCTGAAATTTTGGTTCTGACCTGGGCGGAGATGGGTGGGACCGCCTGGAGGGCGTTTCTCTAGGCGGTGGCGTTTGGGCTGGTCAGCGGGGTGGG
>NZ_QGSW01000487.1:0-20653 GCF_003176715.1 Micromonospora sp. S4605 | reverse complement strand
GGCGCCTGGTGGTCGCCCGCCGGCACCGGCTGGTCGTCGGCTACCGGCCGTGGCCCCGGCCGGCGGCGCTGGTCGAGCGGCGGCGCGGCTGGCGCGGGCGGGTGCCGACCGCCTCCGCCGCGCGCAGCGTCCGGATCCGCCCGGGGTCGTAACCGAGCCACTCGGCGAGCACCTCGTCGGTGTGCTGGTCGAACAGGGGAGCGGGCCGGGCCGGCGGCAGCGGATCGCCGGCCAGCCGCACCGGTGGCGTGAGGTACGCCCGCCGCCCGGCGACCGGGTGGTCGACCTCCTCCACCAGCCCGGCGGTGCGCAGCGTGCCGTCGGCGTACCGCCGGCGCAGGTCGGCCACCGCCTCGGCGGCGACCCCCTCGGCGCGCAACCGGGTCAGCACCTCGGCGGTGCTCGACCCGGCGGCCCAGCCGGCCACGGTCTCCGGCGTCGCGGTCGAGCCGGGCCGCCGGTCGACGAACGCGACGTGCCCGTCCCGGGTGGCGACCACGCCTGAGCTGGGGACCCCCGGCTCGGCGTCGCCGAGCCGCGCCGGGTTCCGGCCCTCCCGGGAGGCGAGCACCAGGCCCTCGCCGAGCTGCAACCAGAGCGTCTCCTGCTGGGACAGGTCGAGCCAGTCCCCCCGCCCGTGCCGGGCCCGGCCGGCCAGCGCGGCCAGCACGGCGAGCACGCCGTGCACCCCGGCCACCGCGTCGGGGTAGTAGACCGGGCTGACCGCTGCCGGTTCGGCCGGTGCTCCGTACCGGGCGGCGAAGCCGCCCATCCCCTCGGTGAGCATCCCGTAGCCGGCCATCGACCGGTACGGCCCGGTCGCCCCCAGCGCCGGCATGGTGACCACCACCAGGCCGCGCTCGACCTGCCGGCGTACGTCCTCGGCCACGCCGCGCTTGACCAGCACGTCATGGGTCATGTTCACCACCAGCACGTCGGCGACCGCTACCAGGTCCCGGAAGACGTCGGCGCCGGCCGGGGTGGCCAGGTCCACCGAGATCCCGCGCTTGCCCCGGTTCAGGCTGTTGAACTGGGCGGAGGCGTCCCAGGTGCACTCCTGCGGGTCCACCCCGTCGGGCACCGGCACGCCGAGCTCGTGCCACCGGTGCCGGGTCCGCCAGCCGTCCGGACGGTTGCCCACCTCGACCCGCACCACGTCCGCGCCGAGCGTGCCGAGGAACCGGCCGGTGAGCGGCCCGGCCCAGGCCAGCGTCAGCTCCAGCACGCGCAGCCCGGCCAGCTCCGGCGGCCGGGGCGCCGCCGCCGGGCGGGGGTGGTCGGGGCGGAACCAGGCGGCATCGCCGCCCGGTTCGGCGAGCCGGACCGGCACCCCCTCGGGCAGCCGCGGGCTGCGCCACGGGCGGGCCGCCACCCGGCCGCCGGTCGCGCCGGCCAGCGGGGCGAGGAAGCCCCGCCCGGCCAGGTGCGGGTCGGTCAGCGCGTCCCGGGCGGTGAGCACCATCGCCGCCGCCCAACCGGCGTCCAGCGCGGCCCGGAAGATCTCCGCCCGGGTGCGCGCCGCGTACCAGGGGCGCAGTTCGGCGGCGAGCAGGTGCCGGTTGCGCCACCGGTGCGCCCAGACGAACCGCTCGTCGTACGGCAGGTCGGGTCGGCCGTAGACGGCGCACTGCCGCAGCCAGTCCTCCGCCCGTACGGTGCCCGGGATCACCTGCCCGTCGGCGCAGGCGAACACCCCGGACGGGAAGGTGCGGGCCAGGTGCCCGGCGTTGCGGCGGGCCTCGTCGGGGTCGTCCGGGCGGTCGGAGCTGGCGGTGTAGAGCAGCCCGGCGCCCTGCGCCTCGTACGCGGTCAGCAGGGCTCCCAGCCAGCTGACCCGGGCCCCGGCCGCCCCGCGGGCCAGCCCGGCCAGCGCGGCCGCCGCCGCGTACGCCCCGGCCAGGTACTGCGACTGCCAGCCGGGGAACCGGTGCGGCACCCCGTCGTCGTCCACGCTCACCGCCAGCAGCCCGGACGCCGCCTGCACCAGCAGCTCCTCGTCGGTGGCCAGCCCGGAGGTCACCGTGACCACCAGCGGCCCGTCCACCGGCGGCCCGTCCACCAGCGGCCCGTCCACCGGCGGCCCGTCGTCCAGCACCACGTCCGCCCAGCCCAGCGCCGCCGGCAGCACGTCCCGGCCGACCAGCCGCTTGCCGGCGTTCAGGTGCACGAAGACCGGGCTCGGTGCGTGCTGCGGCCCACCGTCGACCGGCAGTTCGCGTGCCGGGTCGCCGCCGGGCGGCTCCGCCTTCACCACGGTGGCGCCGAGCATGGCCAGCAGCCGGCCGGCGTACGGGCCGGCGACCCCGGTGGCCAGCTCCAGCACCCGCAGCCCGTGCAGCGGGCCGGTCACCGCTGGCCGCCCGGGAAGAAGTGGTGGTGGTCCGAGCCGGTGATCTCGTAGATCGCGGTGCCCCGGTGGCCGTCGTCGGTGACCACCGCGAGGTGGTGCTGCCCGCCGCCGCGCCGGCCGTAGCGGGCGTTCCACTCCCCGCTGCCGGTCACCCCGATCCGCCGGCCGTCGGCCAGGTCGAACTCCACCCGGCCGGCGAGGCCGTGCACCGGCGCGCCGGCCCGCCCGTACCCGACCGGCCGGCCGTCGGCCCCGGTCCAGTGCAGCCGGTGCCGGAAGCCGGTGACCGGCACCGGCTCCCGGTCGCCGGCCGGGGCCCAGCAGCCGGCGCAGTAGGCCCGGTCGCCGTCCGGCCGCTCCCAGCACCAGACGCCGAGCATCCCGTCGCCGAGCTGCACCGCCAGCCACATCCACAGCGGTACCCGGGCGTGGTCGCGCACCCCCCAGGAGTGGTCGCGCTGCCCCCACCACCGCCGCACCGGCCGGTGCTCGCCGTCGACCGAGTACCACCCGTCGAACCAGCCGGACTGGAACAGGTGCCGCTGGTCCCACACCAGCCGGTCGCCGACCGACATCGACCCGCGGGGGAGCAGGTACGGCCGGGTGCGCGCGGTCCAGGTCAGGTCGAAGCCGACCGGCGCCTCGCCCTCGGCCACCGCCAGCCGGATCCGACGGTACGGCGCGAGCACGTCCACCCGGGCCGGACCGACGGCGGTGGTGCGCGGGTCGTCGCCGTACCGGCGGGTGAACCGGGCGAACCGTAACCGCCCGTCGATCCGGCTCAGCTGCAGGCAGTCGAACCCGTCCCGGGTCGGCTGGCTGGTCAGGTTGAGGATCAGCACGTCGCCGGGGTGGTCCGGCCGATGCGCCACGAAGTAGCAGCTCTCCTGCCAGTACGCGGGCGGGTCGGCGGGTGGCGGCCCGAACGCCTCGTCGGGCAGCGCCTGCTCACCGGTGCTGGTCGAGGACATCGAACGCCTCCAGATCCGTCACGTGGGCCGCGTGCCGCTCGGCCAGCGACACGAACATGGCGTCGCTGGCCGGGTCCGCGGCGACGAGCATCGCGCCGACCACCGTCATGTGGAGCCCGGCGAGCGCGCCCAGCCGCCACGCGCGGCGGCACTCCGCCTCGGCCCAGCGGACCCCGGCGGTGGCCAGCGCGCGCCGGTAGTGCCGCAGCAGGTCCTCCTCGCGGTCCCGCCGGACATCCTCCGGCAGCGCGCCGCCGACCAGGTACGCCGCGTCGTTCGGGCCGGACCCGAGCGCCACGGTCTGCCAGTCCAAGACGGTCAGCGGCGCGCTGCCCGGGCCGTCGCCGAAGAGCAGGTTGTCCAGCCGGAAGTCACCGTGCAGCAGGGTGTACGGCGGCTGCTGGGCGGCGGCCCAGCGGCGTACCCGGGTGCCGAACCCGGCCACCACCGCCCGGGCCCGGGGCGACAGCCGCGCGCCGAACCGGGCCAGGAACCCCTCGGCGGTCACCCGGTACGCCGCTGCCCGGCGCCGGCCGGCCGCCGGTCCGGGCACCGGCAGCCAGTCCTGGCCGGAGAGCCCGGCGCCGCCCCAGAACCGGGCCTGCAACCGGGCCAGCTCATCCAGCGCCAGCGCGACGTCGTCCGCGGTGGCGCCGCGTACCTGGTCGCGGGGGCGGGCCGGGGCGGCGTCGTCGAGCAGCAGCACGAACTCGCCGGTCCCCGGTGCCGCCTCGGCGAGGTGGCAGCGCGGCACCCGGATCGGCACGGCCGGCGCGAGCCGGCGGTAGAAGAGCAGTTCCCGCCCGTACGCGTCGCTGTCGGTGCCGGTGCGCCGGGTGCGCTCGTCGGCGGCGGCGAACTTGCCGATCAGCGTTGCCGGCCCGGCCCCGGCCGGTGACCAGCGCAGCCGCAGCCGGACGCAGCGGCTCAGCTTCCCGCCGCCGACCGGCGCGGACTGCACAGCGGTCACCCGCGCGCCGGCCGCTGCCGTCGCCCGCAGGGCGCCGGTCAGCCAGGTCGGGGTCACCTGCTCCGGGGCGGGGATCACGCGGGCACCGCGGCAGCGGTGAGCACCAGCCCGTCGCCGATCCGGAACCGGCCGGCGATCCCGCGCAGGCAGTCGGGGGCCGGCACCAGCAGCTCCACGGTGAAGGTGCCGGCCGGGTCGAGCCGGACCAGGGCGTCGCGGAAGCCGAGCCAGCGCCCGGTGACCGGGTGCCAGACCTTGTAGACGCTCTCCTTGGCCGAGAAGAGGACCGTGTCGAGGGCCGCGCCCGGCGGCTGCCCGCGCAACCAGCGCCGCTCCGCAGGCAGCAGGATCCGCTCGGCGACCCGGGGCGGCAGCGGCCGGTGCGGCTCGGCGTCGACGCCGACGGCGAGCAGGTCGGCGCGGCGGGCCACGGCCGCGCCCCGGTAGCCGCGGCAGTGGGTGATGCTCCCGACGAAGCCGGCCGGCCAGCGGGGCGCGCGGTCGGCACCGCGCGGGATGGCCACCGGCGGCACCCCGAACCGGGCCAGCGCCCGTCGCGCGCAGGCCCGCCCGGTGAGGAACTCGCCGCGCCGGCCCGCGCCGGCCCGGGCCACCGCCTCGGCCTCCTCGGCCAGGGGTACGGCGGTCGGGTCGTCGTCGGGCCGCTCGGCGACCCGCACGGCGGCCGGCAGCAACTCGCCCAGCACGTCAGCTCCCGAGCAGCGCCCGGGCCAGGTCGGCCCGGTGCCGGGTCGACGGCGCGTCGAAGGCGCGATGCCAGAGCGCCCGCCGGTACCACCGGTGCACCGGGTGCTCCCAGGTCATCCCGATCCCACCGAGCACCTGGATGGTGTGCTCGCAGCCGCGTACCGCCGCGTCGCGGGCGGCGACCACGGCGGCGGCGACCGCCTCGTCGACGGTCCCGTCCGGCCGCCCGTCGGCCCGCCCGGCCAGCCAGGCGGCCCGGTAGACCAGCGAGTGCGCCAGCTCGACGGCCACGTAGCTGTCCGCGACGCGGAAGCTGACCCCCTGGAACGCCCCGATCGGCCGCCCGAACTGGGTGCGGGTCCGGGCGTGCGCGACGGCCAGGTCGTACGCCCGGCGGGCCACCCCCAGCGCCTCGGCCGCCAGCAGGGTGTACGTCCGCCAGCGCAGCCGGCGCAGCGCCACCGGGGTGCCGGCGACGTCGGTGACCGGCTCGGCGGGGGTGTCCGCGCAGCGCAGGTCCGCCGGGCGGCGCAGCCCGTCCAGCCCGGCGCGGTCGACCACTGTCACCCCGACCGCGTCCCGGCGGACCCGGAACAATGCCACGCCCTCGGCGGTGCCGGCGGTGAGCAGCACCTCGGTGACCGCTGCCAGGTCGGGAACGAGCCGCTTCACCCCCGACACCCGCCAGCCGCCCGGGCCGGTGACCGCGCGCACCGCGCTGGCGCGGTGCGCGGCGTCCAGCGTCGCGCAGTCGTCGTCGTGGCAGGCGACGGTGGCCGGCGCGGTGCCGGGCAGCGCCGCGCTCAGCGTGCTCCACCAGGGCACCGGGTGCAGCGCGTAGCCGGACTCGTCGGCCAGCACCGCCTGCTCCACCAGGCCGAGGTCGGCGTCCCGCCAGCCCAGGTCGACCAGCGGCGCCCAGCCGTCGGGGTCGTGCCCGCCACCGTCGGCGAGCGCGGCCACCCGGTCCGGCGGGTAGCGCTCGGCGAGGTACCCGCGGGTCACCTCCCGCAGGTGCCGCTGCTGCTCGGTGAAGCCGAACTCCATCCCGCCCCCTCGTCAGCGCCAGCGCGGCAGGCCGGCGACCCGCTCGGCGATGAGCCCGCGCAGGATCTCCGAGGTGCCGCCCTCGATGGTGTTGCCCCGGCTGCGCAGCAGCTGCCCCTGCCAGTAGCCGGCCCAGTACGCGTCCGCGCCGTCCAGCGCCGCGCGCTCGCCGAGCAGCCGGACCGCCAGGTCGCAGACCCGCTGGTGGACGTGCGACCAGTGCAGCTTCAGCACCGCGCTCTCCGGACCCGGCTCACCGGTGCGCTGCAATCCGGTCAGCGCCCGGTAGCCGGTCCAGCGCAGGGCCTGCACCTCGACGTGCAGTTGGGCCACCTCGTCGCGGACCAGCGGGTCGTCGGCGTGGCCGGTGGCCCGCACGGTGGCCAGCAACCGGTCGAACTGGACGCTGAGCCGGGCGTTCAGGGTGATGCCGAAGGTGCCGCGTTCGTGGGCGAGCGTGGTCATCGCCACCGCCCACCCCGCGTCGACCTCGCCGACCACGCAGTCGTCGCCGACCCGCACCCCGGCCAGCAGGATCTGGCCGAACTCCGCCGCGCCGTTGAGCTGCCGCAGCGGCCGTACCGTCACCCCGGGCGCGCGCATGTCGAGCAGGAAGCAGGTGAGGCCCCGGTGCCGCGGCCCGTCCGGCCCGGTGCGGGCCAGCAGCAGGCAGTGGTCGGCCAGCGGGGCGTACGAGGACCAGAGCTTCTCGCCGTCGACCACGAACCCGCCCGGCACCCGGCGCGCGGCGGTGCGTACGGCGGCCAGGTCGGAGCCCGCCTCCGGTTCGGAGAAGCCCTGACAGAACACGTGCTCGCCGGCGAGGATCGCGGCCAGGTGGCGCTCCTGCTGCGCGGGAGTGCCGTACCGGATCAGGGTGGGGCCCACCATGTTCAGGCCGATCACGTTGAGCTGGTCGGGGGCGCCGGCCAGCGCGCACTCCTCGGCGAAGATGCCCTGGTGCACGGGGGAGAGGCCGCGCCCGCCGTAGGCCACCGGCCAGGTGAGGCCGGCGTAGCCGGCGGCGTGCACCTGCTTGGTCCAGTCCCGCAGGGCGGCCGGGTCGCCGGGCGTGCCGTCGGGCGCCGGCTCGGGTAGCCGTTCGCGCAGCCACGCCCGCAGTCCGGCGCGGAACTCGGCCTGCTCGGTGCTGTCGTTCAGGTCCACGAGCGACACCGTAGCCACGCGTCGTGGCACCGGCTACCGTGCGCGACATGAACGCTCCGCGCACCGAGCGGTCGCCCGAGGAGGAGCGGCAGCACCGCAAGCGGCAGCTCGCCGCGACCCTGCGGATCTTCGCCCGGCTCGGCTTCGACGAGGGCGCCGGCGGGCACGTCACCGCGCGCGACCCGATCCGGCCCGACCACTTCTGGATCAACCGGTTCGGCCAGCACTTCGGTCACGTGCGGGTCAGCGACCTGCTCCTGGTCGATCACGCCGGCACGGTGGTGGCGGGCACCGGCACCATCAACCCGGCCGGGTACGCCATCCACTCGCAGATCCACCTGGCCCGGCCGGACGTGGTGGCCGCGGCGCACACCCACTCCACGTACGGGCGGGCCTGGTCCACCCTCGGCCGGCCGCTGGACCCGATCACCCAGGACGCCTGCGCGTTCTTCGAGGACCACGAGGTGCACGAGCACTACTCCGGGGTGGTGCTCGACCCGGCCGAGGGCAAGCGGATCGCCGGCACGCTCGGCGACCGGAAGGCGGTGATCCTGCGCAACCACGGCCTGCTCACCGTCGGCGGCAGCGTGGCCGAGGCGGCCTGGTGGTTCGTCTCGATGGACCGCTGCTGTCAGGTGCAGCTGCTGGCGGAGGCGGCCGGCCGGCCGGTGCTGGTCGACCCGGACGACGCCCGGGCCACCCGGGACACCATCGGCACCCCCGCGTTGGGCCGGCTGAACTTCCGGCCGCTCTACGCCGACGTGGTCCGCGCCGAGCCGGACCTGCTGGACTGACCGTGGCCCGACTCCTCGACGAGCTGGTCCGTGACCGGGCCGGCGAGCCGGCGCTGGCCGACCGGCACCGCCGGCTCGACTGGTGGGCGCTCAACGACCGGGTGAACCGGTGGCTGCGGGTGCTGCGCGACCGCGGCCTGTCGGCCGGGGACACCGTGGCGGTGGTGGTCGGCAACCGGGTCGAGGTGTTCGAGGCGCTGCTCGCCGGCCTGCACGGCGGCCTGCGGATGGTCCCGGTGAACTGGCACCTCACCGCGCCGGAGCTGCGCCACATCCTGACCGACTCGGCGAGCCGCGCGGTGCTGGTGGACGCACCCCGGGCCGGTGCCGTCGCCGCCGCGCTGCGGCCGGGCGAGTGCCCGGTCCGGCTGCTCGTCGGCGCCGCCGAGCCGCCCGTCGTCGCGGCCGAGGCGCCAACCGTCGCGGCCGAGGCGCCTGCCGTGGCGGCCGGCTTCACCGCCGTCGAGCCGCTGCTCGCCGCCGCCGACGGGGCGGAACCGGAGGGACAGGTCTGCGGGTCGGTGATGCTCTACACGTCGGGCACCACCGGGGCGCCGAAGGGCGTGGTCAACGGGGTGTTCCGGCAGGGCGAGCCGCTCGCCGGGGTCGGCCGGCTGCTGGCGTACGCCGGACTGGTGCTGAAGGTGCCGGCCACCGGCCGGGCCCTGCTGGTCGGCCCGTGGTACCACTCCGCGCAGTTGTACTTCGCCCTGCTGCCCCTGCTGCGCGGCTGCGAGCTGCGCATCGAGGAACGGTTCGATCCGGAACGCACGCTGCGACTCATCGACGCCGAGTCGATCAACCTGTGTCACCTGGTGCCCACCCAGTTCGTCCGCCTGCTGCGGCTGCCGGAGCCGGTGCGCCGCCGCTTCGCTGGCGGCAGCCTGCGCCGGGTCTGGCACGGCGGCGGGCCGTGCGGGCCGGAGGTGAAGCGCCGCATGATCGAGTGGTGGGGCCCGGTGGTGGTGGAGTACTACGCGGCCACCGAGGGCGGGGTGGTGACCCTGATCGAGGCCGAGGAGTGGCTGGCCCGGCCGGGCAGCGTCGGGCGGGCCGTGCCGCCGACCCGGATCCTGGTGGTCGGGCCGGACGGCGCGGAGCTGCCACCGGGTCGGGTCGGCCGGGTCTTCTTCCGGCGCGGTGCCGCGCACGAGTTCCACTACCACGGCGACCCGGCCAAGACCCGCGAGGCGCACCTGGCGCCGGGCGTCTACACCTACGGCGAGCTGGGGTACCTCGATGACGACGGTTACCTCTTCCTCACCGGCCGGCACAGCCAGACCATCGTCTCCGGCGGGGTGAACGTGTACCCGGCCGAGGTGGAGGCGGCCCTGCTGGCCCACGAGGCGGTGCAGGACGTGGCAGTGCTGGGGGTGCCCGACGAGGAGTTCGGCGAGCGGGTGTGCGCCCTGGTGCAACTGACCGGGCAGGGGCTCGCCGCCGCCGACGCGCCGGCCACGCTGGACCGGCACTGCCGCACCCGGCTGGCCGGGTTCAAGGTGCCCCGGGTGTGGCGGGTGGTCGACCGGCTGCCCCGCGACGAGACCGGCAAGCTGCGCCGCGAGGCGCTGCGCTCGCTCGCGCCGCGCCCGCCGGCCGCCGCGCGCACCTAGCACCCGGTGAACCCGGACGTCGCCCTCGGCGCGGAACGGGCCTGGCTCAGCCGAGCCGGGTCTTCTGCACCTTGCCGAGTGCGTTGCGCGGCAGCGCGTCCACCAGGTGCACCCGGCGCGGTCGCTTGTGCACCGACAGCAGCCGGGCCACGAAGTCGATCAGCTCCGGCTCGGCCACCCCGTCACCGACCACGTACGCGGTGACCTGCTGGCCCAGCACCGCATCCGGGGTGCCCACCACGGCCGCCTCGCGTACCCCCGGGTGGGCCAGCAGCGCCTCCTCGACCTCCCCGGCGCCGATCCGGTAGCCGCCGCTGGAGATCAGGTCGGTCGAGGCCCGGCCGACGATCCGGTGCCGGCCGTCCGGGCCGATGGTGGCGATGTCGCCGGTGCGGTACCAGCCGTCGCCGGTGCGGGTGGCGGCGTCCGCGTCCGGCCGGTTGAGGTAGCCGTCGAAGAGCGTCGGGCCCCGGACCAGCAACTCGCCCATCGCCGACCCGTCCGCGGGCAGCGGGTCGCCGCGCTCGTCGACCAGGCGGGTGCCGACCCCGGGCAGCGGCCAGCCCACGCAGCCGGCCTCGCGGGGGCCGTCCGCCCGGGCGCTCACCGTGATCAGGGTCTCGGTCATCCCGTACCGCTCGGCCACTCGGTGTCCGGTGAGCGCGCGCAGGCCGTCGAAGACCGCCGCCGGCAGCGCCGCGCTGCCGGAGACCAGCAACCGGGCCCGGCGCAGGGCGCGGGCGGCGGACGGGTCGGCGCAGATCCGGGACCAGACGGTCGGCACCCCGAACAGCAGCGTCCCGCCGGCGGCGGCGTACCGCTCGGGGTGGGGACGCCCGACGTGGTCCAGCCGGCTGCCGTGCCGCAGCGGCCCGAGCAGGCCCAGCACCAGTCCGTGTACGTGGAACAGCGGCAGCCCGTGCACCAGCAGGTCGTCCGGAGTCCAGGCCCAGGCGTCGGCGAGCCCGTCCAGGCAGGCGGCGATCGCCCGGCGGGAGAGCAGCACCCCCTTGGGCAGCCCGGTGGTGCCGCTGGTGTAGAGGATCAGCGCGGGCCGGTCCGGGGCGGGCTCCGGGTGGCTGGTCGAGGAGTGCAGGTCCGGTGACACCGGGACCACCGGCAGGCCGCCGCCGATGTCGTGCCCGGTCGCGGCCAGCACCGCGGCCGCCGCGGAGTCCCGCAGGATGTGCTCGCGTTCCATCGGCCCGGCGTCGGGCGGCACGGGCACCACGGTGACGTCGGCCAGCAGCGCGCCGACGATCCCCACCACGGTCTCCAGCGACGGGGTGGCCAGCACGGCCACCCGATCCAGCCCTCGGACGCGGTCGGCGATCGCCGTGGCGCTGGCCAGCAACCGCGCCCGGGAGATCGACCGCCCGGCCACCCGGACCGCGTCCGGGCGGTCGTCCGCGGCCATGGACAACGCCGTCAACAGGGTCACGTCGTGGACCTCCCAGACGCGGCGGGCGGTCGCCGGGGCGGCGGACCGGAGCCCCCGGTGGCGCGGGCCCGGCCCGACCGTAGCCACCACCGGACCGGGCGCACCACCCCCGGCCCGGGCCGCCGCCGGCCGTGGTCGTTCCCGGTCACGGCGAGCCGGCGGCGCCGGATCGACCGAGGGGCCGGACGCCGACCGTCCAGTCTGTAGGGTCTGTGGTGTGCCCCCCCGCGCCACGGCCGGCTCCGCGCCGGGGTGCGAGGCGGCCTACTGTCGGAATTCTGCCTGTGCGAGCGCGCCGGCCGGCAGCACAGTGGAGGGACGGCGCATCGGCGGGCGTGGCGCCGACGGTTGCCGCGCATCCTACCGGGCCTGGGGGTGAGCTTGAGCATCACGGAGGAGGAGCCGCCCCGGACGGATGTCGCGGCGCAGGCGCTCGTCGCCGTCGTCGACGCCGACGCGCACGACGCGCTGGGCGCTGTCCCGGGGCCGATCCTGCGCGACGCCGCGGTGGCGGCGACCCTGCTGGTGCGCGAGGCCGCGCTGCTCGCCTCCATCGTCACCCCCGACGACCGGCGTCGCGACGAGGCCGGGTCGCGGGCCGTACGGCTGCTCGGCCGGCTCTGCGACGCGGCGTACGCGGGCGGGGACCATCAGCTCAGCCAGCTGCTCGACTGGTTCGCCAGGGCGTGGCTGGGCCGCCCGTTCAACGGTGCCTTCTACGGCGACCGGCACCTGCCCGAGGCGGTGCACGCCCCGCTCGCCGCGCTGACCGAGCCGGCCGGCGAGGCGCCGGTGATGATCTGCGCGGCCGCACACCGGGAGCTGGAACGGGTGCTGGGCGAGCTGGAGCGGGACGCGTCCCGGCTCGGCGCGATCGACCGGGAGGTGACCGGCCCGCTCTTCGTCCGGCCGGTCCGTGAGGTGATCGAGGCGGCCCGGGCCGGGCAGCCGCACGACGCCGGCCTGCTCGCCGAGCGGCCGGAGGACCTGGTGACCGCCGTCAACCGGACGCTGCGCGAGCCGATCCCGACGAACGGCCGGCGCTGGCCGCTGCTGGTACGGGCGACCGAACAGATCCAGGACCATGTACGGCGGTCGATCGAACTGGGACGGCTCGCGCCGGGCGCCGTCGCGCCGCCCGCCGTGCCGGGCGACGCCCTGCCCGCCCCGTTGGACGAACTCGTGGCCGTCGCGCTCACCGCGGCCGAGCCGCCGCCGGTCGGCGAGCGGCGCCCGGAGACGCTGGCCCGGGCCGCGCTGGCGCACGCCGGGACGCCCGAGCTGGGGTGCCGGGTGGCCGGCGTGCTGGAGGGCCTGGACATCGCGACGGCCGAGGTGGAGGAGGCCCTGTCCCCGTTGCAGGACCTGCACGAGCGGGTCCTCGAATACGCCGCCCGCTGTCCCGACGACGCCGAGGTGGAGGAGGTCGCCGCGCTGATCGGCGAGGGCATCGCCGACGGCGACCTCGGGTACGCCCGCGACGGCCTGGAACTGCTCGCCGTGACGGTGCGCGGCGCGGAGCTGCGGCGGCGGCTGACCCGGACCGGCAACCGGATCGAGGCCATGCCCCCGGACCTGGCCCGCGGCGCCGGCCCGCACCTGCGGGCCGCCCGGATCGCGGTCGCCGAACAGCGGTTCGAGGACGCCGAGTTCCACCTGACCGAGATCGACGGGCTGACCGGTCCGCGGCCCGGGCCGACCCCGCGTACGCCGACGGCGCCGGCCACCCCCTCGCTGGCGGACTTCAAACGCCGCCGAGACGTGTCCGACGTCCCCACCCTGTCGGCGGCGATCGAGCAGGCCGTCGCCGACGGCGACCGCGACGAACTGCTGGCGCTGGTGCGGCGCCTCGGTCGGCCCGACACCGTCGAGCTGGTCGACACGATGATCGACCGGTTCGCCGCCGACGGCGAGGTGGTGCAGGCGCTGCTCGCCGGACTGCCGCCCCGGCAGCGTCCCGCGGTGCTGCACCGGCTGGCCGAGGTGCGCCGCGCCCGTGGCGACGAGGCCGGCGCCGAGGAGGCGGCGCGGCGCAGCCGGCCCCCGGTCCCACCGGCCGAGCTGACCGTGACGTCCCCGCTGCCGGCCGCCGACCTGCTGGTGCCGCGGATCAACCCGTCGACCGGCGCCGGCGACGCCCGCCCGTCCGCGGCCGAGCTGGCCGACACGCTGGCCGACGAGGCCCGTGCCGGCTCCGCCATCTCCCTCGGCTGGGCGGTGGGCCAGTACGTGGTCGCCGGCGAACCGCTGCGCGGCCTGGAGCTGTACCGCCAGTGCGCGGAGCGCTTCTACGGCAACGCGACCCTGGCGTGGAACCTGGGTTGTGCGTACGCCGCGGTCGGCCACCGCGACGAGGCGGTCGGCGCGCTGCGGTACTTCGTCGACTTCATGGCCGACCGGGTGCCGACGGAGCAGCGCGGCGCCCTCACCGAGTTCCTCCGCTGCAACGGCGAACCGGCGCCGGGCTGGACGCCCACCCCGGTGCCGGCGGCCCTGCCGCACGACGTCATGCAGGCGCAGGAGAAGGCCGCGAAGACCCTCTACGAACAGGGCCAGGCCGAGGCGGCGCTGCGCCGGATCCGTCGCCTGCTGCGGCTGGCCCCGCACTCGCCCGGCGCCTTTCTGCTGCTGCGGATCTGCCGGGAGCAGCGCTGGCTGGACCAGGCCCGCGAGGCGGTCGCGGAGATCGCCGCGGCCGGGGCCGCGAACTGGCGCCACCACTACGAGCTGGCGCGGATAGCGGTGGAGGTCGGCGCCGGCGGCCTCGCGGAGGAGCACCTGCGGACGGCCGCCGACCTCGGCGCGTCGATGGACGAGCTGTCCCGGTTGCGACAGCGGATGGGCACCGACCGGCCGGTGCCCGGGGCGCGGCTGGGCGGCGCGGCGGAGCCGCCGACCGGCGCCTCGGCGCTGCCGCCGCTTCCGCAGCCTCGCGACCTCGTCCGCGAGGTGCGCGCCGCCATCGCCGACCCGTCGTACCTGGTGGAGCTCGCCCGCCAGGCGCTCATGGTGATGCCCTCGGCCGCCACGGTGATCGTCGACGAGGTGCTGGCCGCGCCGCAGGCCGACGAGCTCGTCGGCGAGCTGGTGCGGTTCCTGCCGGCCGAGGGTCAGCTCACCGCGGTGCTGGTGCTGGCCCCGGAGCTGGGCCGCGCCGGCCGCACCCGGGACGCGATCGACCTGCTGCGGGGCATGGAGACCGTGGCCCGGCCGACGGAGCTGCCCCGGGTGTGGCTGACCCTGCAACGGCTGATGCGGGACGCGGGCATCGACCCGGACAGCGAGCCGGGTGGCTGGCTCCGGTTGCCCGCCACGCCCGGGCCGCCCCGGCCGGACGGTCCCGCGCTCGCCCCGCCGCCGTGGATCACCGAGATCGCCGTCACGTCGGGCACGCCGCCCGCCGTGCACCGGGCCCATCAGGTGCAGCTCGAGCAGGGTCCGGCGGCCGCGGCGCAGCTGTGGCGGGACGCGGTCGCCGCCGGCTTCGGGCTGGCGCTGCCCAACGCCCTCGGCACGCTGGTGCTCACCGGGCGGGCGGCGGAGGCGGTGGCGCTGTTCCGGCAGACCTCCGACCGCCTCTACCTGGTGGCCAGCGCGGCCTGGAACCTCGGCTGCGCCTTCGCGTACCTCGGTGACCTGGAATCGGCCGGCGCCGCCTTCGAGTACCACACCCGGGTCACCTCCCGGACGTACCTGCCCGAGCAGCGGGCCGCGCTGGAGCGGCTCTTCGCCGAGTTGGGCCGCCCGCTGCCGATGCCGGTGGCCCATCCCGGCTGGCGTCCCGTCCCGTCGCCCCGGTCGGCGCCGGCGGGCGGTGTGTCGGCTGCCCGCGCCGTCGAGGCGTACCGGCGCGCCCCGGACGCGCACGGGTTCATCGTCGCCAGTTCCGCCCTGCGCGCCGAGATGGCCGACGCCCCGCCGGACCGTCGGCGGCTGCTGCTGGCCCAGATCGAGGAGATGTTCGCGGAGCTGTCGTCGCCGACGGCCCACCCGTACGCCGAACGCATCCGTGCCCTCGCACTGGCCGGGGAGGACCAGCGGGCGTGGACGATGGTGCTGGACTGCCTCGACCGGTTCGACCTCGCCGCGGAGCTGCTCGCCCCGGCCCTGGCGCTGGCCACCGGGCGAGCCCGGGCGACCCAGCTCGAAGAGATCCTGACCCGGCAGGCGGACGGCGGGGACTACACCCGCTACCTCACCCTGGCCAAGCTCGCCCGCAAGCGGGGCGACGGCACGGCCCGCCGGCGGTACGCCGAGGCCGCGCTGCTGCACAACCCCTCGTCGGCCGAGGCGCGGAAGCTGCTCGGCAAGGGCGCCCCGCCGACGGAGAGCCGGCCGATCTGGGAACGCCGGTCCGCCCTCGAGGACCTGGTGCGCTCGATGACCAGCCGTGAACCGGCCGAGGTGCTCAAGCAGTTGCCCGACTACTCGGCCGAGATCAAGCGGCTGGAGAGCCGGGCGGTCGACGTGCTCACCCCGTACCCCCCACGCGACGAGTTCATGGACATCGAGGACGAGGCCCGACCCGCGGTGGACGCCGGGATCCAGGCCGCCCGCCACGAGGACTGGCCGCTCGCCGCTACCGAGTTCGGCGCGGCGCTGCAGATCCAGCCGCGGCACCTCGGCGTCGCCCGGAACACGGCCGGCGCGCTGATCCGCCTCGGCCGGTTGTCGGACGCTCGGGCCATCGCGGAGTCGATCTCCTACAGCCACCACGGCAAGCTGCTGCTCGCGCAGCTCGCGTACGCCGAGACGGACCTCGACCGGGCCGCCGACCACCTGGCCGAACTCTCCGTGGCCAGCGTTCCGGAGGCGAACGCGTACGCGTTCGGCCTGGCCGGCCTGCGCCTGCACCTGCAGAACCGCCCCCGGGAGGCCGCCGAGGCGCTGCTGCGCCGCGCCGAGGACGCGCTGCCCGGCCGCCCCGAGTTCTCCACCGCGATGGCCGCGGTGATCGCCGACAGCCACGGCCACGGCGACCTCGTGCGGCGGGCCGTCGGCCTGCTGTTCGCGCCGCGACTGACCAGCAAGCAGGCGGTCGCCTGGGCGATCGAGCGGCAACGGCTGGAGGCCCTCGGCGCGCCGCACGCGCCCAGGCTGGAACCCTCCGACCTGGAAACGCTGGTGGACCACTTCGCCGACCAGGACCCGGTCCGGCTGCGCAACTTCCTCGACCGGCTGGCGGACCGGATGCCCGCCGGGCGCAACCGCGAGGTGCGCCTGCTCCGCGCGCGGGTCGCCGAGGAGTGCGGCCTCATCGAGGACGCCTTCGCCGCCCGGTTCAGCCTGCTCGACCCGAACGCCCGGGACCGTCGGGCCATGCTGGACGACCTCGCCGCGTTCTGTGAACGCACCCTCTACCTGGAAGGGCTGGAACGGGTCCTCGAGGTCAAGCGGGAGTGGCAGCTGCTGACGCCGGTGGACAGCGACCGGGCGGAGGCGCAACGCAGCAGCATCGAGTACCGCAGGTCGGTCTACCGCGAGAAGATCAACGCCACCCTGTGGGAGATCCAGCGGATCACATCGAGCGACGACATCAGTCGGGTCGAGCCGTCCCTGGCGACGCTGACCGACCGGCTGCTCGGGTTCACCGAGGGGACCGGCGTCGCCCAGGCGGTCCACCGGCTCGCCGGGTTGTGGCGGCGTTGCGTCGAACTGCTGCCGCTGGTCGGTGACTCGGTCACCGACGTCGGGCTGCGCGGCGAGCTGCTGACCGTGCTGCGGCAGATCCGGTCGCTGCAGACCGGCCTCGGCTCCCCGGTGGTCGAGGAGGCGGCGGCCACCGTCGGCAAGTGGCTGTACGGGCGGTGGGAGCAGATCGCCCGCGACCAGCGCAGCACCACCGGGGCGATCGAGGTGAACGTGCTCGCCGCCACCCGGATCGTCGGCGGGCCGGTGGAGGCAGTCGTCGAGTTCACCGCGCACGTCGAGGTCCGGGAGTTGCGGGTGCGGCTCGGCGGCCAGACCACCAACCTCGGGCGGATGGACGCCGAGGAGCAGCGGACCGAGGGATTCTGCGCGGACGCCGCCACGGACGACGTGAGCCTGACGGTGACCTTCCAGACCCCGGACGGCCTGCGCGACGAGATCGTCCAGCAGCTCGCCCTCGAGGTGGGCGACCAGCACGAGCATCCGGTCCGGTCGCTGTTCACCCCGAACGTCACCGCGACCGGGGACATGTTCTTCGGCCGCAACGCCGAGCTGGAGAAGCTGCGCCTGGAGTACGGCGAGGCGCACACCCGCAACGCCACCATCCGCAGCCTGACCGGGCCGCGGAAGGTCGGCAAGACCTCCCTGCTGCAGTGGCTGGAGACGGAGGGCCCGCCGGAGAGCTGGAAGATCCCCCACGTGCTGCCGATCTACCTGGACGTCAGCTCGTTCCCGTCGGGTGTGCACCCGCTGGGCCGCATCGGCCGGGCCATCGCCTCGGCCGCCGAGGCGCTCGCCGCGCAGGGCCGGTTCACCGACCCGGTCCCGCCGCCGCCGGCCGAGCCGGACGACGCGCAGGCGTTCATCCGCTGGTGCCGGCGGCTGCGGGCGGCCTGCGCCGAGCGGATCGGTTTCCTCGTCATCCTCGACGAGGTGCAGGAACTGCTGAAGGACCTGCACGCCCGACAGGAGCTGGGCCCGGTGGCGGCCAGCCTGCGGACGATCGCCAACAGCGGCGCCGTCGCCCTGCTGCTCTGCGGTTCGTGCACCGGCGCCACGCTCAAGGCGCTGCTCGCCGGTACCGCCCTGCAGGACGAGCTGCAGACCGAGACGCTCGGCTACCTCGACCGCCGGGCGACCGAGCAGGTCTTCGAGGAGGGCTTCGCCGGGACGGCCCGTATCCTGCCGGAGGCCAGGGCCGAGGTGTGGCGGCTGACCGAGGGCCACCCGAACCACATCCACCACATCGGCAAGGACGTCGCCCTGCGGCTCACCACCGATCGCCGCCGGCTGGTCACCCGGAGCCTGGTCGGCGAGGTCGGGCTCGCCATGGCGAAGACGTCGGCCGCCACCATCGGCATCGTCAAGCTGGACACCGAGGGGCCGGACGGCCGCGACCTGCTCGTCCAGCTCGCCAACCGGGCCCAGGGGGCCATCGACCTCGGCGAGACGGCCGAGCTGAAGCGCGAACTCGACGCGCGGCACATGGACCAGATCGACCGCTACCTGCTGATCGGCCTGCTGCGGGTGGACCGCGAGCAGTACCGGTGGGCGAACGAGATCATCAACCTGCACGTCCAGCACTTCGCGGACCGGCAGTTCTCCCAGTTGCGGTTCACCATCGAGGAGAGCCACCTGCACGCGAGCCAGTACGAGACTCAGCGGACGTACTCGCTGGGGCCATGCCGTACCCGGCTGGTGATGCGGGAGGGGCAGCTGTTCACCGCGAAGCGGGTGACCCACACGACCGACACCGGCGGGCGGTCGCGGGCCGACTCGTCGGCGCTGACCGGCGACGAGACCGCCAAGCTGGTCGACGAGTTCCTGACCTACCTGTCCCGTACGCCGGTGACCGGGGTGCCCCGGTACGTCGGCCGGGAGGGGGACTGGTTCCTCTTCGACCACGCCGAGGGCCGCTCGCTGGCGGAGATCGCCCGGATGCAGCGCGACGTGCCGACCGAGCCGTACAAGCTGGTCAGGTGGATCGCGGCCGCGTGCGACGTGGTGGAGCGGGTGTTCCGGCTGCGCGGGATCACCCACGGCAACATCAAGCCGGGCAACGTGATCGTGGACGACACCACGGTCAGCGTCGTCGACTGGGGTCGCGGCACCCAGGACGGGTCGGCCAACCCGATCAGCGGCGGTACCCCCGGCTACCTGAGCCCGGGCTATCTGCGCCGGCTGGACCAGGACGAGGGCGGCGCGCTGCCGACCGACGACGTCTTCGCCCTGGGCGTCGTGCTGTACCAGATGCTCGACCCGAACGGCGAGCTGCCCTACGGCACCGAACTCGCCGACCTCGACAGCTCCGGCCGGCCGGTCGGCGCCCGGCCGTTGCCGGTGGAGTTGCCGCTGATGGCCTGCCTGACCCGGGCCATCGCGCTGCGCGACGAGGACCGCTACGTGACGGCCGGCGACTTCGCCCGGGACCTGCGGCTGGCGGTGCCGGAGGCGGCACCGGAACGGCCGGCCGAGTTTCCACCCGCACCCGCGCCGCCCCGCCCGGCGGGCCAGAGCCTGATCATCCACAGAGTCGAGGAGATGAACGTGACGAAGGACGGGATCAGCATCGAGGGCAGCTCGGTCACGGGTTCGGTGGTGGGACACCGGAACCGGATCGGGACCTTCGCGGTCAACGCCGGGGTGGAGACCTCGGAGCTGGCGGCCCGGATCGCGCAGCTCGAGTCCGCCGTCGAGGCGCTGCGCGCCGAGCTGCCCGCGGGAGTCGCCGACGGCGTGGCCCGGGACCTGGCGGCGTTCACCGGCGAGGCGACCGCGGAGGCGCCGCGCCCGGACCGGCTCCAGCGCATCGGCGCGGACATCGTGGACGCCGCGGAGACGGTGCCGGCGGCCACCCCGCTCTTCCAGCGGGTCGGGTTGCCCGTGATCACCCTGGTCAACGAGATCATCAACATGATCGCCGGCTGACCGCGGCCCGGGGCCGGGGCGCCCGCTCCGGTTCGCGTCCTACCGGGAGAGGTGCTGCGTCTCGGTGAACTCGTCGTCGCCCTCGGTCCAGCGCATCACGACGGCGAACGCCCGGCCGTCCCCCAACGCGCCCATCAGCGGCCAGGAGAACTCGCTGCGCGGGATGATGTCCGGGGTCTCGTCGCCGTACAGCCGGGGCGGGGTGCCCTGCCCGGCGAGGCTCTCGACGCTGACCCGCACCCGTTGCGCCGTCGCCTCTCCGGCGTTGGTGACGACCAGCCGTTCCCGCCGGGTCCGGTACCGCACCGCACCGCGGTCGTCCCGGTACTGCTCCCGCTCGCTGTCGTACCGGGCGCGCAGCATTGCGCGGTCCCGGCCGCTCGGGCGGCTGGGCACGGCGCCGAGGCCGAGCAGGTCCAGATCACCCTCGATCGCCTGCCGCACCTGGTGTCCGAGGTCCTCCGGACTGGCGTACGTGCCGAACAGCCCCAGTTTGGACAGTTGCTCCTGGAACGAACGCAGCGCCTGCACCTGCCCCAGGTCCGCGTCGCGCGGGATGGGTTCGGTGGAGAAGTAGACGTGCACCGGTCTGCCCGCGGCGTGCGCCCGTTCGATCTCCTCGGCGGTGCCGGACACCGCCGCCGCCGTCGCCATGCCGAGCCGCGAGTCGAACAGGGCGATCACGATGTCGGCGCGGTCGACGAGCTGGTCGTTGATGACGCTCTGCGCGCTGCCGCCGAGCCGGGGCACCGCGTTGGTCTCCCACCGCCGGGGAAGCAGCACCACCTGCTCCCGCTCGGCCCGGGCGGCGTTCCAGCCGTGCAGGGCCTCGGTCACCGCGTCGCGTTCCGCCGTGGTGTCTCCCGGCGAGGCGATCAGCACCCGCAACACGTGCGCACTGAAGGGCATGGCGACCAACGTAGCGGACCGCGACGACCGCCCGACCGGACCTGTCAGCCGCTGTCCACGCCACCCGTCCCCAGCCGGCCAGCGACCGCGCGCCCCCGGCCGGATC
>NZ_QGSW01000216.1:0-21562 GCF_003176715.1 Micromonospora sp. S4605 | reverse complement strand
CCCCCTGACCGCGCGCCCCCGCACCACCCCGGTGACCCGGCCGACACGCCGTGGCGCGCGACAACGACTTCATGATCAACGCCTCGGAAAATCGGCGGTTTGATCCTTTCGGCGGGTGGGTAATCGCCCGGCTCACAGAGCACGGGTGATCGCCCGCGCGAGAACCACCGTTGCCGGGGCGCACCGCACCGGCGTCCCGCGGCAACCACGAGGCCCAGAAAGGCAGGCAGCGATGCTCGTCCACGACACGGTCGACACGGGCCGATCCCAGGCGGAGATCGACCAGATCCGGCGCTCCCTGCAGGCCCGCTACGACGAGCTGTCCGCGGAGTACGAGCAGGCGGTGCTGCAGAGCCAGGTGCTGCGGCTGGTGGAGATCGGCGACACGGCCGGCGACGACCAGGCCGACAGCGGCACCAAGACGGCCGAACGGGACACCGCGCAGTCCCTGCTGCGGACCATCCTCGACCGCCGCGCCCAGTACGAGCACGCCCTGACCCGGCTGGAGGAGGGCACCTACGGCTTCTGCGAGGGGTGCACCGCGCCGATCCCGGTCGAGCGGCTGGAGATCTTCCCGTCCGCCACCACCTGTGTGACGTGCAAGCAGAACCGGGAGCGGCGGGCCGCCTGACCCCGTACTGCGGTTGCCGGTCGGTCCGGAGCGCGGTGGACTCCACCCATGGGTGACATCAAGGTGGGCACCGCGTCCTGGACCGACCGGACTCTGTTGGACTCCGGCTGGTATCCGCAGACCGCCGACACGCCGGAGAAGCGACTGGCCTACTACGCCCGGCAGTTCCCGCTGGTCGAAGTGGACGCCACCTACTACTCGCCGCCGGCCGAGCGGACGGCGCGGCTGTGGGCCGAGCGCACCCCGGCCGGCTTCACCTTCAACGTCAAGGCGTTCAGCCTGCTCACCGGGCACCCGACGAAGGTGTCCGCGCTCTACAAGGACCTGCGCCCGGACACCGACAAGCGCAACCTCTATCCCGACGACCTGCCGCCGCAGGCGTACGAGGAGGTCTGGACGCGGTTCCTCAGCGCGCTGGACCCGCTGGTCGAGGCGGGCCGGCTCGGCGCGTTGCTGTTCCAGTTCCCGCCCTGGTTCACCATCAAGCGGGACAACAAGCAGTACCTGCTCGAGGTGGAGCGCCGCTGCGCCCCGCTGCGGCCGGTCTTCGAGTTCCGGCACGCGTCCTGGTTCGACGGGTCCAACGCCGACGAGACCCTGGCCTTCCTGCGCCAGCACCGGCTGGCGTACGTCTGCGTGGACATGCCGCAGGGGCACCGCTCGTCGGTGCCCCCGGTGTTGGCCGCCACCGCGGACCTGGCGGTGGTGCGCTTCCACGGCCACAGCGACAAGTGGACCAGCAAGGACATCCACGAGAAGTTCGGCTACCGCTACTCCGATCGGGAGCTGAAGGACTGGGCGCCGAAACTGCGCGAGCTGGCCGACTCCACCGGGCAGACCCACGTGCTGATGAACAACTGCTACCGCGACTACGCCCAGACCAACGCGGCCACCCTGGCCGGGCTCCTCGACACCGACGGCTGACCGGCTCGACGCACGGTGGCTTGCGCGGCGACGCTCACCCCGCCCGGGTGACGCGGCCTCACCCGCTCGGCGAGCAGCATCGAGGGTGCGTGCGGTCGACTCGCGAGCCGGCCGCGGAACCGACACCACGGAGGTGCTGGAGATGACGGTTCGGGTGGTACCGGATCGACGACGGGGTGCCGTGCTGCACGTCGTCGGGTCGTCCGGCGACCCCCGGCACGTGCCGCGGGCCGGTCGGGTCAGCCCGACCCGGCAGCCGCGCGGCCCGGTCGGGCCGCCGCGCCGCGACGACGACCGACGGTGGGATACCGAGGTACGGGGGTGGAGAGATGGCTGAGCAGTTCCAGTCGGCAATCGAGTCCTCGATGCAGAAGACCAACGAGATACTGCGGGACATCGAGCAGGCCTACGGCTGGCCGAAGGAGCAGCGCAACCAGTCCTACTGCGCGCTGCGTACGGTGCTGCACCTGTTGCGCGACCGGATGCCGGTGCAGGAGAGCGTGGAGTTCGCCGCGCAGTTGCCGGTGGTGGTGCGCGGGGTCTACTTCGACGGCTGGAAGCCGATGGACGTGCCGGTCAAGCTGAACCGGGACGACTTCCTGCTGGAGGTCCGGCAGCGCTTCCCGTACGACGTCGAGGGCGGCGCGGAGCGGGTGGTGCAGGTGGTGCTGGACACCCTGCGCCGGCACGTGACCCAGGGCGAGTGGCAGGACGTGAAGGACACCATGCCCAAGGACATGGCCCGGATGATTCCCTGACCGGCGCCTCGACGACGGCTCGCTCCACCCGGGTGGGGCGGGCCGCTCGCGATCTCAGGCCCCGACCGGCCCGGGCGGGAGCGCCGGGCCGGCGGCGTCCGGCCCGGTCGGCACCCGGCTGACCCGCCGGCCGGCCCGCCCGGCCAGGCCGGCGAAGGCGACCGCGTCGAGCACCGCCGCGCCGCCGGGGTCGTTGTTGAAGTAGACGTACGCCGGCTCCGCGTCGTCGAACGCGGCGGCCAGTCGGCGCACCCAGGAGGCCAGCGCTGCCCGGCCGTAGCGGGGCCAGGGGTGGGCCCGCCCCTCGTGCAGCCGCAGGTAGCCGAAGTCGGTGGTGCGCCACAGCGGGGTCACCGGCCGGCCGCCCCGGTCGGCCCAGACCAGCGCCGCCCGCCGCCGTTCCAGCACGCCCCGGGTGGCGTCGGTCCATCACGAGCGGTGGCGTGGCTCGACCGCCACCCGTACGTCGGCGGGGAAGAGCGCCAGCGTGGCGTCGAGGGCCGCCGGGTCGGCCGGCAGGTTCGGCGGCAGTTGCAGCAGCACCGGGCCGAGGCGGTCGCCGAGCGCGGTGGCCCGGCCGAGGAACCGGGCCACCGGTTCGGCCGGCTCGCGCAGCCGCTTGATGTGGGTCAGGTAGCGGCTCATCTTCACCGCCACACAGAAGTCGTCCGGGGTGCGGTCCCGCCAGGCGGCGAAGGTGTCCCGTTCCGGCAGCCGGTAGAAGGCGTTGTTGACCTCGACGGTGGCGAACCGGGCGGCGAAGTGCTCCAGCCACAGCCGCTGCGGCAGCCCGGTCGGGTAGAACCGGCCCCGCCAGTCGCGGTACTGCCACCCGGAGGTGCCGAGCAGGATCATCCGGCGGCTACCACAGGTCGAAGCGGAACACCTCGAACGCGACGCCGTAGCGGACGCCGAGCCGGGTGCCGGTCGGCCGGGCCAGCCCCTCCAGGAACTCCTCGGCGTCGAAGCTGCCGTCGCCCAGCCCGGTCAGGTACGCGTGGTGCGCCCGCAGCGAGGCGACCCCCTGCGCGAAGGTGTCGGTGACGTCCACGCCGTGCGCCGAGCGGGGGGAGGCGGCGGCCCAGACCTGGCGCACCCCGTTCCACGGCTCGACCCCCTCGGTGAGCTGCTCGGGGAAGACCCACCGGTTGCCGGCGTCGCGGACCGCGTCCAGCACCGCCCGGCCGGTGGCGATGTGGTCGGCCTGGTTGAGCGCGTACGAGCCGTCCCAGGTGTCCCGGAAGTTGTTGGTGAGGACGATCTCGGGCCGGTGCCGGCGGACCACCTCGGCGATCGCCCGGCGCAGCGGCACACCGTACTCCAGGACGCCGTCGGGCAGCCCGAGGAACTCGACGGTGTCCACTCCGACCAGTGCCGCCGATGCCCGCTGCTCCTCCTCGCGCACCAGCCGGGCGCGCTCCGGCGGCATCCCGTCGATCCCCGCCTCGCCGCTGGTCACCAGGCAGTAGACGATCCGCTTGCCCTGCCCGGTCCAGCGGGCGATCGCCGCCGCCCCACCGAACTCCAGGTCGTCGGGGTGGGCCACCACCGCCAGCGCGCGCTGCCAGTCCTCGGTCACCGGTTCCAACGGGGCCACCGCGGTCGGCTCGGTCATCGACACCTCCTGTTGCTGTGCCCGCCCCATCCTGCCACCGGGGCCCGCGTCGTGCCGTCCGGCGCGGAGCCGGTTGACGGGGCGTCTGCGGGATGTCAGCATGTGGAAGCGCTCCCATCGACCGACGTCGCCACCTGCCGCCTCCGGGCGGCCCGACGAAGGACAGGGACCGCATGCACCCGCACCGTTCACGAACCCGGCCCGCCCTGCTGGCCGGGGCTCTCGCCCTGGCCACGGTGCTCGCCGTCGGCCTCGGCATTACCCGGCCCGGCCCCGCCGACGCGGCCACCACCCTGAAGGCCCTGGCCGACGCCAAGGGCCGGGACATCGGCGTCGCCATCGACCCGAACCGGCTCAACGAGTCCGCCTACCGGCAGCTCGCGGACGCCGAATTCAACCTGGTGGTCGCCGAGAACGCGATGAAGTGGGACGCCACCGAGCCCAACCGGGGGCAGTTCACCTTCACCCAGGGCGACGCGGTGGCCAGCTACGCCGCCGCCGGCGGCAAGCGACTGTACGGCCACACCCTGGTCTGGCACTCTCAGCTGCCCGGCTGGGTCAGCGGCCTGTCCGCCACCGAGCTGCGCCAGGCCATGCTCGACCACATCGCCGGGGTGGCCGGCCACTACCGCGGCAAGGTGGTCGCCTGGGACGTGGTCAACGAGGCGTTCGCCGACGGCGGCTCCGGCGGACGCCGGGACAGCGTTTTCCAGCAGCGCCTCGGCGACGGCTGGATCGAGGAGGCGTTCCGCGCCGCCCGCGCCGCCGACCCGGCCGCCAAACTCTGCATCAACGACTACAGCACCGACGGCGTGAACGCGAAGAGCACAGCGATCTACAACCTGGTCCGCGACTTCAAGGCCCGCGGCGTGCCGATCGACTGCGTCGGCTTCCAGGCACACCTGATCGTCGGGCAGGTCCCCGGCGACCTGCAGAGCAACCTGCAGCGCTTCGCCGACCTGGGCGTGGACGTCCGGATCACCGAGCTGGACATCCGGATGCCCACCCCGCCCAGCGCGGCCAACCTGGCCACCCAGGCCGCCGACTACCGCAAGGTGGTCACCGCCTGCCTCGCGGTGACCCGGTGCGCGGGCGTCACCACCTGGGGCATCACCGACCGCTACTCCTGGATCCCGGACGTCTTCCCCGGCCAGGGCGCCGCGCTGATCTGGGACGAGAACTACGCGCCGAAGCCGGCGTACCAGGCGGTGGCCGAGGCGCTCGGCGGTGGCGTCACGCCGACCCCGACCACGCCGACCCCGACGCCCAGCACCCCGCCGCCGGGCGACGGCTGCACGGTGACCTACGTGCCGAACACCTGGAACACCGGCTTCACCGCCGAGGTCCGGGTCCGCAACGACGGCGCCACCGCGGTCAACGGCTGGACCGTCGGCTTCACCTTCGGCGCCGGGCAGCGGATCACCAACGCCTGGAACGCCACCGTCACCCAGTCCGGCTCCCAGGTGAGCGCCCGCAACGCCAGCTGGAACGGCACGGTGCCGGCCGGCGGCACGCTCAGCTTCGGCTTCCAGGGCACCCACGGCGGCAGCAACCCGACCCCGACCGGCTTCACCCTCAACGGCTCGACCTGCCGTACGGGCTGACGGCGAACCGCCCGTGCCGGCCCCGCCGGGCGTCTACCGTGTGGTTAGAGAAGATCCAGCGTGGGGTACCACCCGCTGCACGACGGACCCCGGCGCACGGCGGGGCGGCACACCCGAGGGAGCACCCATGGCACTCAACGACGACGACATGCAGACCACCTCCGGCGGCGGCCTGGAAGGCCCGGCCGACGGTGGCGCGACCCCCGGCCAGCAGGACGGCGGCGCCGACGGGGGTGCCGACCGCGGCGCCGAGCGTGGCGCCGACCAGGGTGCCGACCAGGGTGCCGAGGGTCCGGCCGACGGCGGTGCCACCCCCGGTCAGCACGACGGCGGGGCCGACGGCAGCGCGGAGGGTCCGGCCGACGGCGGTGCCACCCCGGGTCAGCACGACGGCGGCGCCGACGGCAGCGCCTGAGCGGTACGCCATGACGCACATCGACCCGCCGGGCGGCCACGGCCGCCCGGCGGTCCCGTCTCCGGCAGCCGCCGCGCTGGCCCGCTGTGTCTCGGTCGAGCCGGCCAAGTTCGCCGCCGCCCACTGGGGACAAACCCCGCTGCTCTCCCGTGCCGACGAACTGCCCAATCCGGCCGGCTTCACCGATCTGCTCAGCCCCGCCGACGCCGACGAGCTGCTCAGCCGGCGCGGCCTGCGTACGCCGTTCCTGCGGGTCGCCAAGGACGGCCAGCTGGTGCCGGCGGCGCGGTTCACCGGCGGCGGCGGCGCGGGCGCCGAGATCACCGACCAGGTCCTCGACGAGCGGGTGCTCGAGCTGTACGCCGGCGGGGCCACCCTGGTGCTGCAGGGCCTGCACCGCACCTGGCCGGCCCTGATCGACTTCACCCGCGAGCTGGGCGCCGCCGTCGGGCAACCGTTGCAGGTCAACGCCTACCTGACGCCCGCCGGCAGCCAGGGCTTCGCCACCCACTACGACACCCACGACGTCTTCGTGCTCCAGGTCGACGGCCGCAAGCACTGGCGGATCCACCCGCCGGTGCTGCCCGACCCGCTGGAGAAGCAGCCCTGGGGCGGGCGGGCCGACGAGGTCTCCGCCACCGCGCAGGGACCGGCCGCGCTGGACGTGGTGCTCGCCCCCGGCGACGCGCTCTACCTGCCGCGCGGCTGGCTGCACAGCGCGCAGGCGCAGGAGTCCAGCTCGCTGCACCTGACCGTCGGGGTCCGGGCGCTCACCCGGTACGCGCTGGTCGAGGAGCTGCTCGCGCTCGCCGCCGAGGATCAGCGACTGCGTGCCACGCTGCCGTTCGGCGTCGACGTCGCCGACCCGGACGCCATCGAGCCGGAGCTCACCGAGACCGTGGAGGCGCTGCGCGACTGGCTGCTGCGCGCCGACCCGGCAGCGGTGGCCGGCCGGTTGCGGCAGCGGGCCTGGCCCGCTGCCCGGCCCGCGCCGATCCGCCCGCTCGCGCAGGCCGCCGCGCTCGCCGACCTGCACGCCGACAGCCGGCTCGCCCCACGCGCCGGGCTGCGCTGGCAGCTCGCCGCGCAGGGCGACCAGGTCGCGCTGCGGCTGTTCGACCGGACCATCACCCTGCCCGAGCAGTGCGCGCCGGCGGTGCGTGCCCTGCTCACCGGCGCGGTCAGCCGGGTCGGTGACCTGCCCGGGCTCGACGACGACGCCGACCGGCTGGTGCTGGCCCGCCGGCTGCTGCGCGAGGCGGTGCTGGTTCCCGCCTGACCCGACGCCGGCGGGGTGTGCCGCCCCGCTGGCGTACCAGGGCTGGTGGCCGCGCGCTCAGGCGGTGCCCACGCCCGCGACCGGGCGGACCTCGATCGGCAGGGTGGTGGCCCGGGCCAGCTTCGCCGCCCAGCCCAGCCCAGCGCCGCGTCCAGATCCGGTGCGGCGATCACGGTGAAGCCGCCGATGTGCTCCTTGCCCTCGGCGAACGGGCCGTCGGTCAGCAGCGTCTCGTCGTCGCGGACCCGGACCACCCGCGCGGCCGGTGCCAGCTCCAGCCCGGCGCCGAACACCCAGACGCCGGCAGCGCGCATCTCCCGGTTGACGGCCTCGACGTCCCGCATGATCGGCTCCAGGAACTCCGCCGGCGGCGGGGCGTCCCCGTCGGGCTGGATCACGTTCAGCAGGTACTGGCGCATCACACGCTCCTCCTGGTCGCATCGGCCGGTCGTCCTCCGGCCTCCCACCTCTACACGAACGGCGGCCGGCCGGATCGACACCGCGCCGGCCGGGGCCGGGCGCACCGACCGCACCGACCCGCGCCGACGGTGCCGGCGCCGGTCCGGCCCGGCCAGCGCCCGCGCCACGACCGCCGTTCAGCGGCCGGCGACCAGCAGCAGGACGGTGGTCACCAGCCCGGCGGCGAGCACCACGGTCATCGGCCGCGGGCCGAGCACCGCGTGCCGGCGGTCGGCCAGCCGCTTCGCCGGCACCAGGCCGACCAGCGGCCCGAGCAGCGTCACCACCAGCGCCAGCACCGGCATGCCCACCGCCAGGTCGCCGCCGTTGCGCTCACCCACCGTCCGGGCCGCCACCCCCAGGCCGTACGCCAGCGCCGCGCCGAGCACCCCGCAGAGCGCGAGCAGCGGGTTCACCGAGCCGGGCAGGTCACCCGGCCGGCGGGTGCGGTCGAGCAGCTCGCGCACCCCGTCGAGCAGCAGGGCCGGGTCGCCGGTCGCGCCGGGCGCCGGCCCGGGCGGCGCGCCGAGCCGCCGGGCGCCGGGGCCGAGCCGGTCCCGCAACTGCTGCCACAGGTGGGCCGCCTCGGCGTCCACCCGCTCCTGCGCCTCCCGCGCGTCCACCAGGTCCCGCTCGGCCCGCGCCACCCGCTCGGTGGCCTCGGCGACGGCCTGCTCGGCCGCCGCGCACTGCTGCTCGTACCAGGCGTGCGCCTCGGCCCGCTGGCCCTGCACCCGCGCGGTCAGCTCGGCCAGCCGCCGCACCTGCGCCGCGTACGTCTCACTGCTCACCGGTTGGTTCATGGGGACGGTCCGTAGGGGATGATCACCTGACCGGTGCGGTGCACCGCCCGGTCGAAGAAGAGCCCGCGCCACGGGCGGGGGTACCAGTCCGGCCCGCCGGTGCCCGGGTACAGCGACGAACCCAGCTCGCCGCCGTGCGTGTCCAGCGCGACCCAGGCCCCGATCTGGTCCGTGCGCGCCGCCGGTCCGCCGAGGTCGGCGCGCATCCGGGCCACCCCCCGCCACCAGGCCAGCACGTGGGTACGCCGCTCCGGCCCGTCGTGCAGGATCCGGCGCAGGTGCTCCAGCCCGGTCCGCCGGCCCACCCGCGCGCCCAGCGAACCGGCCGCCGCGTCGACGGCGAAGAGAAACAGGTAGTGCGGGCTGCCGCTGCCGCCCGGCGCGGTCAGGCCGTCGGCGGTCTCGGCCATCAGCTCCGCCACCGTCTCCTCGTCGTACCAGGCCGCGTCGTCGGCCAGGTCCTCGTACAGCGACCGGGCGGCCGGGTCGGCGTCCGGGTCCAGGCAGGCGATGGAGAACCGGGCGCTGCCCGGCCGGTGCTGGCGGGCCAGCGACCGGGCCGCGGCGTCCAGCACCGCGCACGCCTCGTCGACCCGGGTGCCGAGCACCGCCAGGTTCCGCCCCGGCGCCCGGGGCAGCCGCAGCGCCGCCGAGCGGGCCTGCACGTCGATGATCTCGCCGAGCAGCGCCACCGGGTTGCGCAGCGTCCCGGTCTCCGGCGCGGCCAGCGCCCGGAAGTCCGGGGCGTCGGCCAGCCGGGGGATCGCGTCGCCGTCGAAGAGCCGAGCGGGCGCGGCGTCCTGCGGGCGCATCCGCCACAGCCGGTGCTGCAGCTCGCTCCAGGTCTCCCAGTCGCTGGCCGAGGGGATCCGGGCCACCTGGTTGCCCTCGGTCATCCCCGACTCGGCGTTGACCACCGCGTGGTGCCGCGGCAGCGACTGGGCGGCGTCGTTGCGTTCGGCGAGGATCCGCAGCGCCTTGGGCAGCGCGATGCGCAGGGTGAACTGGGCGACCAGCGCCGGCCGCCCCCACAGCGCCTCGATGCCCCGCACGTCCTGCGAGGCGAGCACCAGGTGGATGCCCTGCGACCGGCCCCGGCGGGCCAGGTCCTCCAGCAGGTCGGCCGCCTCCCGGGCCACCACGTCCCGGCCGGCCAGCAGCATCTGGAACTCGTCGACCACCGCGACGATCCGCGGCCAGTGCCCGGTGGGGTCCACCGCACGCAGCTCGGCCAGCTTGGTCACCTCGTGCTTCTTCGCCGCGTCGGCGCGCCGACGCAGCTCCTCGGCGAGGAAGCGCAGCAGCGCCAGCCCGAACTCCCGGTCGGTGTTGACGTTGATGCCGACCAGCCGCATGTGCGGCAGCCAGCTCGGGTCCCGCCGGCCCTGGGCGAACCGGGCGAAGGACACCCCCTCCTTGAAGTCGAGCAGGTAGAACTCCAGCTCGGCGGGGGAGTAGCGGGCGGCCAGCGCGCCGATCCAGGCGAAGATCAGGTTGGTCTTGCCGGTGCCGGACGGCCCGCCGATCAGGGCGTGCGGCGGGTAGTCGCCCAGGGTCAGCAGCACCGGGCGGCCGTCCGGGCCCTCGCCGATGGGCGCGGTCAACCCGGTCGCCGAGTCCTCCCGCCACATCTGCTCCGGCGGCGGCAGCAGGTCGGTGAACGGGGTCGGGGCGGGGCCGGCGTTCACCCGCGCCGCCACCTGCCGGCAGGTCTCGGTGACCAGCGCGGCCGGCGGCGGCGGGTCCAGGCGGACGGGCAGGCCGGGCGGGGCGCCGACCCGGGCGCCGTCCGGCTCGACCCGGACCCGGGTGACCGTCGGGTCGTCCGGCAGCGACACGCCCCGGACCACCAGGTGCACGCCGCAGGCCGCTCCGGTGCGGACCACCCGGTCGAGTTGGCCGCGCTCGTGCCGGGACAACTCGTCCCCGCCGAGCAGCACGGCCACCCGCCACGGCTCCGGGCGGCGGCCGGTTGCCGCGGCCAGTTCGCGCAGCGAGCCGTACTCGCCGGCCAGCACGGTCTCGTTGATCCGGCGGATCTGCTCCACCAGGTCGTCCAGCAGCCGGCCCAGCCCGCCGGGACCGACGAAGGTGAGCAGCCCGGCGGTGCCGAGCGGGGCGAAGCCGGCCAGCCCGCCGCCGAGGTGCTCCGGGTCGTAGCCGACCAGCCGGACGCCGCCCGGGTCGGCCCGGCCCACCGCGCGCAGCAGCAGAGCGGAGACCACCGCCTCGCCGCCGTCCCGGTCCGCGCCGGTCAGCTCCACGTGCCCGGCGTCCAGCAGCGGCACCAGCGCGGGCACCGGCTCGGCGCCGGGGATGCGCAGCGTGCCGATCCGCAACGCGCCCGGCGGTTCGGCCCGTCCCGGCGGGGTCGGCGACCACCCGGCCCACTCGGCGGACGCGGCGCCGGGCGACTCCCGCCCGGCGGCGGTCGCGGCCCGGCGGGCCAGCTCGGCGATCCGGGCGGCGTGCCGTTCGTCGATCTCGGCCAGCCGGCGGTCCCGTTCCGCGCCCACCCGGTCCGGCACGGCGGCGGCGGCCCGCCGGATCCGGGCCAGCCGCTCGCGGTCGGCGGTCAGGTCTGCCTGGGCGGCGGACAGCCGGGTGCGGGTGGCGCCGAGCGCCTCGGCGAGCATCCCCCGGACCCGGGTGACCAGTTGGGCGCGGCGGTCAGCCATCGGTTCCCCGGCGCCGGTCCCGGCCGGCCGCCGCGTCCGGGCCGCCCCGGCCGCGCGCGTCCGAGCCGTTCCGGTGCGGCCCACCGCCCGGCGCGGGCGCCACCGGCCCGCTGTGCCGGTGTGTGGCGTCGGCCGGCTCGCGGCCGGACTCGGCCGGCAGGTCCCGGCCGAGCCGGGCCAGCAGCACCCCGGTGAGCACCCCGGCGGTGACCGCCGGGTCGGCGGCGTGCGGTTGGTCCTGCTCGCCGCGTCGTGGCGGGGGCATCCGGCAGACCCGGGTCAGCAGGGTGTCCAGCACCGGCGCGGGCAGCCCGGGCAGCAGGTCCCGGACCCGCCCGTCGACCTCGCGGCGCAGCCGGCCCAGGTCGTCCGCCCGCGGCGGGTGGCCGAGCAGCTCGCCGGCGAGGTCGCGCAGCAGCGGCGGGGCCACCGCGGCCAGCCCGAGACCGACGTCGGCGTGCGCCCGGCGCAGCTCGGCGTGCAGCCGGTCCCGGTCCCCGGCGCGGACGCCGCGCACCACCCGGCGCAGCAGTTCCCGGGAGTCGCCGACCCGCTCGTCCGGCCCGTCCGGCCTGTCCGGCGGGCCCTCCCGGCCGCCGGTCAGCTCGGCCACCCGCACCGCCCACCAGCGGCGCATGGTCACCTTGCCGGCCGGCTCGGGTGCGGTCGCCACGGGTGCCGCCTCGCGGGGGGCGTCGTGCCGCGGCCGCCGGCCCGGTTCCTCGCGCGTCGGCGGCGCGCCGTCGGCGGCCAGCCCGATCGCGGCCAGGTACGCGGTGAGCTGCTCCTGGGCGACGCGCAGCGCGTAGTTGGCGGTCTCGGCGTGCTCGGTGGCCGCGGACAGCTCCGGCACCCCCAGCGGGTTGGCCGACTCCTGCCGCACCCAGCGCAGCCGTTCGGCGGCCAGGCCGAACTTCTCCAGCGCCTGCCCGAGCAGGCCCACCGGCAGCTCCTCGGCCGCGGCCCGGACCTGTGCGCCGACATCCTCCACGATGGACATGACCGGTGCCCTAGAGGGCCGCGACGTAGAGCTGCGCCTGCTCGACCGCGACCAGGGTGGCGGCGAGGCACTCCTCCAGCTCCTGGCTGGCCTGGGTGAGCGAGGCCTGGGCCGCCTCGACGGTCTCGTGCCCGCTGCCCTCCAGCGCCCCGGCCAGGGTCTGCTGCGCCTCGGCCAGCTTCTCGCCGGCGGCCTGTACGGCGCTCTGGCCGTCGCCGATCTGTTGCAGGGCGACATCGATGGCTGCCTTGAGCTCGGCGACGCTCGCCACGGTGGAACCTCCTGGGGGCGGGGAGGTCTCCATTAGAGCCTATCCCGGTGGGTGAGAGAACAACCGCCCTGTCAGTGTTCCTGCCCCGCTGACCGGTTGTCGACGTCGAGCGCCACAAGTCCGATTGGTGGGACCGGCGGCGGCCGGCCGGTCAGTCCCGCAGCCACCGCGGGCCGTACACCTCGGCGCCCAGCGCGGCGACCCGTTCGCGCAGCTCACGGTCGGCGGTGACGACCAGGCGGCGGCGCCCCGGGGCGGCCGCGACCTCCTCGACGATGGCGTCGTCGCCGGACCGGTCGGCGGCGACCACCCGCACCCCGGCCACGGACGGCACGTCCCGCGCCGCGCCCTCCACGACCAGCACCACCTCCACCGGTGGCGGCAGCCGGTCGGGCAGGCCGGCCGCGCCCACCGGCGCCAGTGTGTCGCGCAGCCGGGCGGTGGCGCCGGCCCGGTCCCGCCACCAGCCGTCCGGGCGCGAGCCCACCACGTTCGCGGCGTCCACGATCAGCAGCGGCGTCGACTCCATGCCGCCAGCCTGCCACCCGCGCACGCGCCGCCGGGCGGGCACCTGCCCGGCGGTGGCACCCGTGCGGCGTTTGTCGGGCCGGCCGCCGGGTAGCCCCTGGCGACCGTGCCGCGCGCCCGACTGCGGAGGACAGACATGATGGGACCCGGTGACTTCGGCTCCGACCCCTGGGACGAGTTCCTGGCCCGGTACTTCGGCCGGGGTGAGGGTGGGCGCCGACCCGCGCACCGGGTCGACATCACCCGGCTGATGACCGCCGACGCCCGGGAGATGCTCGCCGACGCCGCGCGGCGGGCCGCCCAGCGGCACAGCACCGACCTGGACACCGACCACCTGCTCTGGGCGGCGTTGCAGCGCGAGCCGCTGCGCGACCTGGTCCGCCGGGCCGGCGCCGACCCGGACACGCTGCTCAACGCGCTCGGCGGGCGGGGTGACGGCGCGCCGGGCGGGGAGGTGCCGCCGAACCTCTCGCTGACCCCGGCGGCCAAGCGGGCGTTGCTCGACGCCCACCAGCTGTCCCGGGCGATGGGCGCCAACTACATCGGTCCGGAGCACATCCTGATGGCGCTGCCGCTGAACCCGGAGTCGCCGGCCGGGCGGATGCTGGCCGCCGGCCGGATCCAACCCGAGTCGTTGCAGGCGGCCAACGCCGAGCGCGGCCCGATGGCCGGCCCGAAGCCGGACCGCGGCACGCCCACCCTCGACCAGTACGGCCAGGACCTCACCGACCTGGCCCGCAACGACCAGATCGACCCGGTGATCGGCCGGGCCGACGAGATCGAGCAGGCGGTGGAGATCCTCTCCCGGCGGACGAAGAACAACCCGGTGCTGATCGGCGAGGCGGGCGTCGGCAAGACCGCGATCGTCGAGGGCCTCGCCGAGAAGATCTGCGACGGCGACGTGCCGCAGACCCTGCTCGGCAAGCGGGTCGTCCAGCTCGACCTGGCCGGCCTGGTCGCCGGCACCCGCTACCGGGGCGACTTCGAGGAACGGCTGAAGAAGGTGATCGAGGAGATCCGGGCGCACCGCGAGGAGCTGATCGTCTTCCTGGACGAGATCCACACCCTGGTCGGCGCGGGCGGCGCGGGCAGCGAGGGCGGGATGGACGCCTCCAACATGCTCAAGCCGGCGCTGGCCCGGGGCGAGCTGCGGGTGATCGGCGCGACCACGCTCGACGAGTACCGCAAGAGCATCGAGAAGGACGCCGCGCTGGCCCGCCGGTTCCAGCCGGTGTTCGTGCCCGAGCCGAGCGTCGAGGACACCGTGGCCATCCTGCGCGGCCTGCGGGACCGCTACGAGGCGCACCACCAGGTGCGGTTCACCGACGAGGCGCTGGTCGCCGCCGCCGAGCTCTCCGACCGGTACGTCACCGACCGCTACCTGCCGGACAAGGCCATCGACCTGATCGACCAGGCCGGCGCCCGGATCCGGCTGCGTACCCGGACGCCGGCCGAGGACGTGCGCGAGCTGGAGCAGCAGCTCGACGAGGTGCGTCGGGACAAGGAGCAGGCGGTCGCCGACGAGCAGTACGAGCGGGCGTCCGCGCTGCGCGACCGGATCTCCGAGCTGGAGGGGCACATCCGGCGGGCCAAGGGTGACGAGGCCCCGCCCCAGGTGCCCGAGGTCGGGCCGGAGGAGATCGCCGAGGTGGTCTCCCGGGCCACCGGGATCCCGGTCGCCCAGCTCACCGAGGAGGAGCGGGACCGGCTGCTGCGCCTGGAGGGGCACCTGCACGAGAAGGTGGTCGGCCAGGACGACGCGGTCAACGCGGTGGCCGAGGCGGTGCGCCGGTCGCGGACCGGGCTGGCCGACCCGGACCGGCCGATGGGCAGCTTCCTGTTCCTCGGCCCGACCGGGGTCGGCAAGACCGAGCTGGCCCGGGCGCTGGCCGAGGCGCTCTTCGGCGAGGCCGACCGGATGGTCCGGGTGGACATGAGCGAGTTCCAGGAGCGGCACACGGTCAGCCGGCTGGTCGGCGCCCCGCCCGGCTACGTCGGGTACGAGGAGGCCGGGCAGCTCACCGAGGCGGTGCGCCGCCGCCCGTACGCGGTGGTGCTGCTGGACGAGATCGAGAAGGCCCACCCGGACGTGTTCAACATCCTGCTCCAGGTGCTCGACGACGGGCGGCTCACCGACAGCCAGGGCCGGACTGTCAACTTCAAGAACACCGTCCTGATCATGACGAGCAACCTCGGCTCCGAGCTGATCACCGGCACCCAGCGCGCGGTCGGCTTCGGCGCCGGCGCGGAGGGCGGCGAGCAGGAGCGGGACGAGCTGCGCGAGCGGCTGATGCGCCGGCTCCAGGAGAACTTCCGGCCGGAGTTCCTCAACCGGATCGACGAGGTGATCATCTTCCGCCGGCTGGAGGCGGAGCAACTGCGCCAGATCACCGGGCTGATGCTGGAGGAGACCCGGCGCCGGCTGCACGCCCAGGACATCCAGGTGGACTTCACCACCGCCGGCGTCGACTGGCTCGCCGAGCACGGCTACCAGCCGGAGTTCGGCGCCCGCCCGCTGCGCCGGGTGATCCAGCGGGAGGTGGACAACCACCTGTCCCGGATGCTGCTCGAGTCGTCGGTCTCGCCGGGCCAGAAGGTCGTCGTGGACGCCCGCGACGGCCAGCTCACGTTCGACGTCTCCGCCGGCGAGCGCGGCTACACCGCGGCGACCACCTCGCATCCGCGATGACCCGGAGGGCGGAGATGACCGAACCCGAGGAGAGCCAGGACGAGAGCGATCGCACCGATCCGATCGTGGCCCCGCCGACGGCCAACCCGGGCCGGGTCCGGGTGCCGCCGGAGGGCCTGGGTCGGCGCACCGAGGACGAGGAGGGGGACCCGGGTTCGTCCGGGCCGCCGCCCGGAGAGGAGGGCTGATGGTACGAGAGGCGCGGCTCGATCCCGAGGTGGAGGTGCTCTGGGACGACTTCCACGCCCAGGTGAACGTCCCGTCCGAGAAGCTGCGGCAGTGGCTGCTGACCCGCGGCTCGGGGGAGGAGTCGTTCGGGCCGGACCCGGATCTCGGCCTGCCCGAGCCGGGCCGGCAGATCCTCAAGGTGCTGACCAAGCGCAAGGTCGACCTGACGCCGGAGGACATCAAGGTGATGCAGGACGCGATCGACGAGATCCAGAACCTGCTGGAGGCGAAGCCGCCGCGCGGCAACGCCGACGACGAGTGGCGCCACGCCCTGCTCGACCTGGGCCACGACGTCCTGGTCGAACGCTGAGGCACCGAACGACGTCGTCGTCACCCCGCCCGGGGTGACGGCGACGTCCGTGGTCGGCCGGGGTCAGGTCCCCTGGTCGGACTCGAGGCTGCCGATGGTCAGCCCGAAGGCGTCGGCGGCGGCCTCCCGGTCGGCGCGCTGCCGCTGCTCGCGGGTGAGCAGGTTGGCGTACTCGGTGATGGCCGACGCGTCCGGCACCTCCGGCAGGCGGCGCAGAAAGGCTTCCACGTCCTGGGCGGCGGCGGTGTGCGCGGCGGCGGCCCGGAGCAACGTCTCCCGGTCGGCGGCGGCGGGGTCGAGGTCGGTCATGCCGGGCAGATACCCGCGCTCAGGCGGTTCGCACCCCGCGCGCCCCGACGACCGGCCCGGCCGCCTTCGGGCCGCGCACCCCGAACTCGGGGTTGCGCATCAGCCAGGCCAGGTACGCCGGGTGCGGCGCCAGCGCGTCGGTGTAGGCGGCCAGCGCCGTCTCCAGCACCAGGTCGGCCCCGAGCGCGGCGGGGGAGTCCGGGTGCCAGCCCAGCAGCAGCCGCCAGCGCAGCGGGGTGCCGGCCAGCCGCCGGGTCACCAGGCCGGCCACCGGGCGGAAGGTGGCCTGGCACAGCGCCACCGCCTCGCCGGCGTCCACCAGGTCCACGCAGCCGCGCACGTCGGCCTCGTACACCTTGCGGGGGGTGAAGCCGGACCGGGCGCAGGCGGCGGCGAAGCAGTCGCCGAAGCAGCCCTCGCCCGGCGCGGCCACCCACTGCTCGTGACGCAGGTCCACCAGCCGCACCTCGTCCCGGTCGGCCAGCGGGTGGGTCTCCGGCAGCAGCACCATCACCGGGTCGACCGCCACCTCCCGCCAGCACAGCCCGAACTCCGCCGACGGCGCGGAGTCGCCGCACACCCCGATCAGCGCGTAGTCCAGCCGGCCGCCGGCCACCGACTGCGCCAGCTCGTCCGCCGACCAGGACGCGTACGTGCTGATCTGGGCCTGCGGCTGCTCGGCGGCGAGCCGGTGCACCAACCGGCCGAGGATCGGGCTGTTCATCCCGCCGAACCGGTACCGCCGGGGCGCGTCCCCGGCGCCGGCCAGCCGGGCCGCCTCGTCCTGCAGGCCCTTCATCGCCGGCAGCAGCACCCGCGCCCGGGCGAGCACCAGCTCACCGAGGGCGGTGGGTCGGGCACCGCGACGGTCCCGCTCGAACAGCGGTCCGCCCAGGGTCCGCTCGATGCGCTGGAGCTGGGCGGTGAGCGCCGGCTGGGCCAGGCCGAGCGTCGAGGCCGCCTTGGTCACGCTCCCCGTCTCCGCGATCGCGCAGACCACCCTCAGGTGTCGCAGCTCCAGGTTCATGGATATGACGGTAGGTCCACCGGCAGTCGGCGGGAAGGGTCCGTACGGATCAACGCTTTCCGATATTTGCGGGCCAGGACCGGTCGGCGGGGTGGTCGCCGGTCATCGGTCGGGCGGCGTGGGCAGGTCGGCGAGGTAGGTGGGCCGACCGGAGACCGCGTCGCGGACCTTGTCCACCACCCCGACGGCCGGCTCGACGATCCGGTTCCACGGCGGCGTGGCCGGGGTCGCCGGGTGGGGCCGGGTCGGCGCGGCCTCCTCGGCGATCTCCAGCCGGTTGCCGAGCCGGATCAGCTCCTCGGCGGTGGCCACCTCGCGCAGCGCCGCGACCAGCGCGTCGACCCCGGCCACGTGCCGGCGTACCCGCTCGGCCAGCTCGCCGAGGCCGGTCGTCTCCTTCAGCGCGGTGAGCAGCCCGGCGTCCGCGTCGATCTCGTGGTCCACCCGGGCCGCGAGATCCGGCCGGGCCGACCGTACGGCCGGCAGCAGGTACTGCTCCTCCGCCGAGAGGTGCCGGGACAGCGCGGCGGTGAGCACCGCCAGCCCGTCCGCCGGCGGTTCCGGCGTGCCGGTGAGCCGGTCCACCAGCTCCAGCAGCTGACGGTGCTCGCCGACGACGAGGTCGGCGATGCTGCGTCCGCCGGGTCGGTAGCCCTCCTCGGGCGCGGGCGGCAGCGGCGGCAGGGGGACGGTCATGGTGCCCTCCTCGGTGGCGGGCCGCGTGGGGGCGCGGTCGGGTCCGGCGGTACCCGGCGGCGTCTGCGCCGAAACCGTGGCCGGCTGGTATGAAGATGCGATGACGAGCGACGCCGCCTCCGCCCGACCCGACCCGACCGCCGAGGTCGTCGACCTCTGCCGTGACCTGCTGCGCATCGACACCACCAACACCGGGGACAACGACACCAGCGTGGGCGAACGCCGGGCCGCCGAGTACGTGGCGGAGAAGCTGGCCGAGGTGGGCGTCGAGCCGGTGATCCACGAGTCCGCGCCCGGCCGGGCGAACCTGGTGGCCCGCATCCCCGGTGCCGACCCGTCCCGCGGCGCGCTGCTGGTGCACGGCCACCTCGACGTGGTGCCGGCGGACGCCGACGAGTGGTCGGTGCACCCGTTCTCCGGCGAGCTGCGCGACGGCTACCTCTGGGGCCGGGGCGCGATCGACATGAAGGACTTCGACGCGATGGTGCTGGCCGTGGTGCGGCACTGGCAGCGCACCGGCGTCCAGCCGCCGCGCGACATCGTGCTCGCCTACACCGCCGACGAGGAGGCGGGCAGCGACTACGGCGCGCACTTCCTCGTGCAGCGCCACCGCGGCCTCTTCGACGGCTGCACCGAGGCGATCGGCGAGGTCGGCGGCTTCTCCTACTCGGTCAACGACGCCCAGCGGCTCTACCTCATCGAGACCGCCGAGAAGGGCATCGACTGGCTGCGCCTGCACGCCAAGGGCCGGCCCGGGCACGGCTCGATGGTGCACGACGACAACGCGGTCACCGCGCTCGCCGAGGCGGTCGCCCGGATCGGCCGGCACCGCTTCCCGGTGGTGGTCACCGACACCGTGCGGGCGTTCCTGGAGGAGGTCTCCGACCTGCTCGGCATCGAGCTGGACCCGGACGACCCGGAGACCGCCATCGCCAAGCTCGGCCCGATCGCCAACATCATCGGCGCGACCATCCGCAACACCGCCAACCCGACCCGGCTGTCCGCCGGCTACAAGGACAACGTGATCCCCGGCCGGGCCACCGCGACCATCGACTGCCGCAGCCTGCCCGGCCAGTCCGAGCTGCTGGAGCGGCAGCTGCGCGAGCTGATCGGCCCGGACATCGCGATCGAGTACATCCAGCGGCAGCCGGCGTTGGAGACCACCTTCGACGGCGACCTGGTCGAGGCGATGTCGGCGGCGCTGCGCGCCGAGGACCCGGGCGCCCGGCCGGTGCCGTACATGCTCTCCGGCGGCACCGACGCGAAGGCCTTCTCGCAGCTCGGCATCCGCTGCTTCGGCTTCGCGCCGCTGCGGCTGCCGGCCGACCTGAACTTCTCCGCGCTGTTCCACGGCATCGACGAGCGGGTCCCGGTGGACGGACTACAGTTCGGCGTGCGGGTTCTCGACCGGTTCCTGCGCACCTGCTAGCCGGGTCCGGCGCACCGACCGTCCGCACCGATCCTCCCCATCGCGAAGGGACTGCCTCACATGACCGACCAGCACGGTGAGCTGGACGCCGCCCTCGAGCGCGTGATCGAAGCGGCCCGCCACCACCTGGCCGCCGTCCGCGCCGCGCAGGGCCGCATCGACGACGACGACGTCTGGCAGGCGTACGTGGCGTTGAACAACGCGTCCTACGTCTACGACGAGCAACTCCTGGACGCCTTCGGCGAGGTCACTCCCTGGGACGTCGAGTCGATCGACCCGGACGAGGCCGACCAGCGCTTCGGCGGCGGCGCGGAGGGCGTGGAGGCCACCGACCCGCACCCGCGGGTGATCTCGGTACGCCAGCGCCGGGACTACCGGGTGCCGAGCGTGTCGGCGCTGATCCGGGTGGCCGAGGTGGCTCGCCGGGAGGGCACGCCCGAGGACGACGAGCCGGCGCCGGTGGAGGGCGTCGGCGAGGCGGTGCTGGAGCTGCTGCAGAGCGGCGACGGCTCGCTCGGCGCGCTGGACGTCCCGGAGCTGGAGCCGCTCGACGGGGTGGTGATGGTCAGCGAGGTCGGCACCCCGGTCGACCTGGAGTCGTTCGACGACGACGACCCGGTGGGCCCGTTCCAGCCGGGCGCCGACGACCGGCTGGTCGGCCGGCTCGACGAGCACCCGTTCCTGGAGTTGGACGACGAGCACGACCACGCGCACTAAGCAGGGCGTGACGCCCCGGGGCCCGGCTCGCCCGGCACGGGCTCCGGGGCGTCACCGGCGCGGGAGCCCAGCCCCGCGCCCGCGCCCGCGCCTCAGTACGACAGGCCCGGCTGCGGCTGGTTGATCCGCCGGCGACGCAGCATCACCTGCCGCGTACCGTCGCGGAACAGCCGCACCCGGGCCAGTTCCCATCCGGAGAACTCCGCTTGGATCGCCAGCTGCGCCGCGGCGGTCAACCGGTCGACGTTCGGCGGCAACCGCAGCGGCGCGTATTCGTAGTCCATGGGCACTATGCTGCCCAGCCCGGCGGCCGTCCGCCACCCCCCACGCGGTGACCCGCGCCGCTGCCCACGCCCGGTTTCCGCCGCCCCGCGCCGCCTGCCCGCCGCTGCCTGCTCGGCGCCGCCTGCCCGCGCTGCCTGCCGGGCGCCGTCCCCGCCGTCACGGCCCGCGTCGCCGGCCCGGGGTTGTCCGGGCCGCCGGTCCGGGCGGGTCTGCCGCCACCGGGCCGCGGCGGTGGGTCAGCCGGCCGGGGTGTTCGCGGCCAGCAGGGTGGCCAGGGCCGGCGCGGCCAGCGCGACCGACCGCGCGCTGCCCGGGTCGACCACCAGCCCCCAGGACCGGTCCGGCCAGTCCGCGAAGAGGTCGGCGCAGGCCAGCGCGACGAACGGCACCCCGTCGCCGGCGAAGGCCGTCAACACCTCCGGCGAGGTGAAGACCGGCAGCAGCGGCGCGCCCGCGGGATCGGTGGCCACCGTCCACGGGAAGTCGGCGTCCGGACTCGGCTCCGCCGCCAGCGGTACGCACACCGTGGCGGCCGCCAGCACCCCCAGGTAGCCGGGGAGGTCGCGCCGACCGGCGGCCTCGGCGAGCAGGTCGGTCACCGTCCGCTCCGCCGTGCCGGAGGAGTCCGGGCGGCCGGCCGGTCCGGCCCCGGCGGCCGTGGCCGGGGGCGTCGGGGGGTCCGGGCGGCCGGTGGTGCCGGTTCCGGCCGCCGGGGTCGGCTCGATCGCGGGGTCCGGGCCGCCGGTCGTACCGGCTCCGGCCGGTGGGGTCGGCTCGGCCGTGGGGTGCGGGACGGCGGCCGTGCCGGCTCCGGTGGCCGGGGTCGGCTCGATCGCGGGGTCCGGGCCGCCGGTCGTACCGGCTCCGGCCGCAGGGATCGGCTCGGCCGTCGGGTGCGGGACGGCGG
>NZ_QGSW01000092.1:0-21596 GCF_003176715.1 Micromonospora sp. S4605 | reverse complement strand
GGTTTCGGGGGTGGTGCCGCGGAGGCGGGCGATCAGGCGCATGCCGTGGTAGATGAGCAGGGCGGCGGCGGTGCCGAGGGCGATGCCGTTGAACGACAGGTCGCCGGCGGTCAGCGTGTAGTTCGCCGCGCCGACGATCACCGCGACCGCCGCCGTCAGCAGGTTCACCGGGTCGTGGAAGTCCACCCGGTTCTCGATCCAGATCCGTGCGCCGAGGATGGCGATCAGGCCGTACAGCGCGGTGGTGGCGCCGCCCAGCACACCGGCCGGCACGGTGAGGATCAGCGCGCCGAACTTCGGGCTCAGCCCGAGCAGCACCGCCGCCACCCCGGCCACCCAGTACGCGGCGGTCGAGTAGACCCGGGTCGCCGCCATCACGCCGATGTTCTCCGCGTACGTGGTGGTGCCGGAGCCGCCGCCGGAGCCGGCCAGCACGGTGGCCAGCCCGTCACCCAGGAACGCCCGGCCCATGTCCTTGTCCAGATTGCGGCCGGTCATCGCGGCGACCGCCTTGACGTGGCCGGCGTTCTCCGCGATCAGCACCAGGATCACCGGGATCACCAGTACGACGGCGCGCAGGCTGAAGCTCGGCGCGTGGAACTCGGGCAGGCCGACCCAGGCGGCGTCGCGCAGCCCGTCGACCGCCTTCGGGTCGAGGTCGCCGAGGGCGGCCGCGAGCACCCAGCCGACCACCACACCGAGCAGGATGGACAGCCGGGCCAGGAAGCCCCGGAAGGCCACCGTGGCGAGCAGGATGGCGACCAGGGTGACCACCGCGATCAGCGGCTGGGCCTTCACCCCGGTGCCGCTGCCGCCGCCGTCCCAGGCGACCGGGGCGAGGTTCAGGCCGATCAGCGCGACGATCGCGCCGGTGACCACGGGCGGCATCAGCGCGTCGATCCAGCGCGAGCCGGCCAGTTGCACCACCAGCCCGACCACGGCCAGCGCGGCGCCGGCCACCAGGATGCCGCCGAGCGCCGGCCCGATGTCCCCGCCGGCCTTGGCCGCGAGCACCGGCGCGATGAAGGCGAACGACGAGCCCAGGTACGAGGGCAGCCGGTTGCCCGTGATCAGCAGGAACAGCAGCGTGCCCAGGCCGGAGAAGAAGAGCGTGGTGGCCGGCGGGAAGCCGGTGATCAGCGGCACGGTGAAGGTGGCGCCGAACATCGCCACCACGTGCTGCACGCCGACGCCGAGGGTGCGCGGCCAGGAGAGTCGTTCGTCGGGGTGCACCACGTCGCCGGGGCGGATCGACCGCCCGTCGCCGTGCAGGGACCACGGGGACCAGCGGGATCGCGGCTCGGTGGAGGACTGGGTCATGGAGCGCCCTTCGCGTCGAGGGTGGCGGCGGGGGCGTGAGGGACCCTGAGCGTTGATTCTGGCACGCCCGCGGCGACACCCGGCACGGGTGTCGGCCGTCCGGGCGGCGGGCGCACGACGGGCGGGTCCCTCGGCGACGACGGGGTCTACAATCGAGCGGCCTGTCACCGTCGATGGCTCGTGTGCGCCGCGAAGCACACCCTCCGATGCTCGATCTGCACCACGGCGGAGTCGCCGTAGCGGCGTGAGCGCCGCCATCCGGGTCCGGCCGCGCCGCGAGCTGCGGGCCGCCCGCCGTCCCCGTCCGCACCGCTGCTGGGGGCACCTGGTCGCCGCCCCGCTCTGGCCGATGCACGGCGCCAACCTGGGCACCCTGTTGCGTACCTGTGACGCCGTGGGCGCCTGCCTGGCGGTGCCGCCGTTCCATTGGGTGGACGAGGCGATCGCCCGGGGCAACACGCTGCGCCGGCCGGGCTGCGTGCACCGGGTCGGCAGCCCGCTGCGCTGGCTGGCCGCCGAGCGGGCCGCCGGCAGCCGGATTCTCGGGGTGGAGCTGGCCGACGAGGCGATCCGCCTCGGCGACCTGCCCGCCGCGCGCGGCCGTACCGTCGTGGTGCTGGGTCACGAGGCCACCGGCATCCCGCCGGAGGCGCTCGACGCCCTGGACGCGGCGGTGGAGATCCCGATGGTCGGCGGCGGGCTGAGCCTGAACGTCGCGGTCGCCGGCTCCCTGGTGCTCTACAAACTCGCCGGCCTGCTCTGAGGAGCGCTGGCGGGGCTCAGGCGACGCCGGCGGGGCGGAACTGCACGCTGACCCGGGGGCCGACCGGCCGGGCGGTCTTCGGGATGGCATGTTCCCAGGTGCGCTGGCAGGAGCCACCCATCACGATGAGGTCGCCGTGCCCGAGCGGGAAACGCAGGCTGGCGCCGCCGCCGCGCGGGCGGAGCAGCAGTGGCCGGGGTGAGCCGAACGACACGATGGCGACCATCGTGTCGCTGTGCGCGGAGCGGCCCTGCGTGTCGCCGTGCCAGGCAACGCTGTCGCGGCCGCTGCGGTAGAGGCACATGCCGGCGGTGACGAACGGCTCGCCCAGCTCCGGCGCGTAGTGCCGGGTCAGCGTCTCGCGCGCCTCGGTGAGCACCGGATGGGGCAGCTCCCGACCGCCCGCGTACCAGCAGAGCAGGCGGGGCACGTCCACCTCGGCGTCGTACATGGTGCGCCGCTCGGCCCGCCACGGCACGTCCCGCAGCAACGTCTCGAGCACCTGGTCGGAGCCGCGCACCCAGCCGGGCAGGTGGTCGACCCAGGCGCCCCGGCTGAGCACGTGCCGGCGCAGCTCGCCGGCGAGCGGCCCGAGCACCGGCCCGGCGTCGGTGAGGTCGAGCATCGACGGCTGGTAGGCGGCCTGCGTCATGTCCGCACCCTACCAGCCTCTTCGTACAGGCGTACGACTATCGGGGGGTGGCCGGTGCGGCGGTGACCGCGGCGAGCACCGCGTCGGCGACCCGGGCGCGGCCGCGCCCGTCGACGGCGGCCCAGGCCCGGGCGGCGAGCGCGGCGCGGTGCGCCGGCGAGGTGAGCAGCCCGCGCAGGATCCGGGCCGCCGCGGTGCGGGCGGCGCGGCCGGCCACCCCGGGGCCGGTCAGCGCCGGCAGCTCGCCGAGGCCGGCGGCGAGCCGGTGGGCCACCACCCGGCGGTACGACTCGCGCTGGTTGTCCACCACGCACACCAGCGCGGCCGGCGCGCCCAGGCAGCACAGCTCCCAGGTGGAGGTGCCGGCGGCGCTGACCACCAGGTCGGCCGCGCCGATCAGGGCGGGCAGTTCGTCGGTGGGCGGCACCGGGTGCAGCGCCTGCCCGCGTCCCGGCGTCACCGCCGCCAGGTCCGCCGCCACCTCGGGGCGACCGACCACGACGGTGAGGTCCATCGGATGCCCGGTGGCGAAGAGCACCCGGGTCAGCACCGGGGCGGCGCCGACCGCGTCGGTGCCGCCGAAGAAGGCCAGCACCCGGGCCCGGCCCACCGCCGTCGCCGGCCGGGGCGTCGCCGGCCGCGCGGCCAGCACCGAGTCCCGCAGCAGGGCGTACCCGCTGCCGGCGAGCAGCCGCCCGGCCGGCGCGCTGGTCGACGCGCCGAAGTTCTGGTCGAGGTAGAGGTCGGCGTCCTGCCCCCGGGTGTCGCCGTCGACGACGGCCAGGGTCAGCACGCCCGCCGCGCGCAGCGCGCCCGCCCCGGCCGGGTCCAGCTCGTAGGAGTCGAGCACCATCACGTCCAGCCGGTGCCGGCGCGCGGCGGCGACCAGGTCGGCGGGCGTCTCCGGGCCGGGACGCAGCGGGATGCCCCGGGCGGCGAGCTGGGCGGCCGCCCAGCCGACCCGCTCGACCGATCCGAACAGCTCCACGGTGGCGCCCCGGGCCAGGAACTCCTCGCCGAGCGCCAGGCAGCGCACCAGGTGACCGACGCCGCGGCTCGGCCCGGCGTCGCAGCGCAGCCCGACTCGTAGCGTGCTCAGGACTCCTCCAGCCGCTTCTGCCGGACCCCGGCGTTGAGCGCGCGCAGGGCCGGCTGCCCGTCGAGCCAGTCGGCGAGCTTCGCCAGCGGCACGCTGACGTCACCGAAATGGTCGGTCACCGCCCGCACCAGCCGCCAGTCCTGCTCGGTGTCGAGGGTGAGCCGCAGCCCCGAGCGGTCCGGGGCGAGGGTCACCCCGAGCACCCGGAACAGCTCCGGGTGGGTGTACGCGTACGAGGTGACGTGCACCCGGTGGTGGCCGGTGGCGAGCCGGTCCAGGCTGTGCAGCGCTCCGGCCCGGATGATCTCGACGTCCAGCCCGCGGGGCAGCGTACGGGCGATCGCGGTGCTGGCGTAGTCCAGCCCGGGCACCGCCCGGTAGACCCCGGCCACCAGCGCGACGATCTCGGGGTCGAGCAGCGGGCAGTCGGCGGTGAACCGCATGACCGCGTCCCCCGGGTGCGCCCGGAGCGCGCCGACGAACCGGGTCAGCACGTCGTCGACCGGCCCCCGGTGCCAGGGCACGCCGAGCCGGTCGCACTCGGCCACCACGGCGTCGTCGGCCGGGTCGGTGCTGGTGGCCACCACCAGGTCGGCGAGGACGCCGCTGTCCGTGGCGGCCCGGACCACCCGGCCGAGCACGCTGCGCCCGGTGAGTGGCCGGAGCACCTTGCCGGGCAGTCGGGAGGAGCCCATCCGGGCCTGCACGACGCCGACGATCCGCGGTACCGCCCGCTCCGGGGCGGTCACTGCTGCTCCTCCCGCCGAGTGCCCAGCGCCGCGCGGGCCCGGCGTTTCGCGGCCCGGGCGCCCCGCTTGGCCAACCGGGCCGGGGTGATGGCCAGCCGGCCCACCCGGTAGCTGAGCGAGCCGCTGAGCAGCTGGATCGTCGCGTCGGCCCGGCGTAGCGCCCGCTCCCGCGAGGTGAGCAGCTCCTCGGTCCACCTCAGCAGCGCGCCGAGCCGGGTCAGCTCCTCGCGCTGGCGCAGCCACGCCTCGCGCAGCTGCTGGTAGCTGCGCGGCCCTGGCGGCGGGTCGGTGGGCTCGACGGCACGCAGCTCGCCGGCGAGGGCCACCCGCCGGTCGGTGTCCAGCCCGTGCAACGCGGCGGTGACCGCCGCCTCCGTCTCCACCGCCGCGTCGACCGTCGCCCGGCTCAGGTCGTGCCCGGCCAGCCCGCCGAGCACGATGGTCAGCCCCGGCACGTCCAGGGTGGACGTCCACGGGTGGGCGTACCCGCCGGTGAGCAGCTCGGCGGCGAACCGCCACAGGGCCCGGGCCAGCACCACCGGGCCGGGCAGCGGCTCGGCGGCCCGCCAGCTCGGGTCGAGCACGGCGTACCGGTCGCCGGCGACCACGACGTTGTCCACCCCGGCCAGCGCCACCGCCCCGGCGAGCCGACCGTCGGGCCCGGCCTGGCCAGCGAGCCAGGCCGCGTACCCGCGCAGCAGCCGACGTAGCCCGTCCAGGTCACGGCGCAGGCAGCCGTCGAGCAGCAGGGTACGCAGCAGGCGGCCGTCCGGAACCGGCCCGGTCAGCGCCGCCGGGTCCCGGTACGCGGCCTCCCGGGTGGCGTACGGCGCCGCCGGCCCACCGCGCTCGGTCGGCCGGTCGGCCCGCCAGCGCCACCCCTCGGGCGCGTCCACCACCTCGGCCACGCCCACCCCGGGCGGGCCGGTCTGCACCAGCGCCACCGGCAGGTCGGCCCGGTCCCCGGCGGCCGGCCGCCCGGGGCCGGTGGCCCTGCGGGCGAGCACCAGCCAGCCCGGCGCCAGGTCGGTGGCCCGGCCGGCGTGCAGCGCGTCGACCGCCAGCCGGGCCGGATCCCGCAGCACCTCGCGGCCGGCGAAGCCGCCGGCGCAGGTGCCGTGCAGCATCGCGTCGAACAGTCCCGAGTCGGTGCGCCGGGCCAGCGCGGCGGCGTCCACCAGCGCGGTGGCCGCGTCCGGGCGCGGGTACGCGGCGAAGCAGGCGTCGGCGTGCAGCCCGGCCCCGGCCAGCCGCTCGCGGAGCCGGTCGAGGTTGGCCGGGTGCGCGGCGTCGAGCACCCCGTCCACCGTCCAGGCGGAGTCCTCCCGGGCGGCGTACCAGGGGGCGGCGGCGACCAGCCGGTGCAGGCCGAGCGGGTTGTCCAACCGCAGCAGCAGGTCGCCCCCGGGGCGCAGCGCGGCCACCAGGCGCGCCAGCACCCCGGCCCAGCCCAGCCGGTCGCCCTCGACCGACTCCACCGCGTCCAGCCCGGCCGCGGCGACGACCACGTCGTACCGGCCGTCGTCGGGCAGCCCGGCCGGCCGCCCACCACCACCCGGGCCGCCCGGTCGGCCAGCGCCACCCCGTCCGGGTAGCCGCGCAGCAGACAGGTCACCTCGGCGTGGGCCAGCCGGTCCAGCAGCGCGGGGTCGTGCGGGCCGGCGAGCAGCACCCGGGCCCCGGCGGGCACCACCCGGGCGGCCAGCGCGGCCAGCGGCCCGCCGGCGGCGAGGCGGACCGCCGGCAGGTCGGACCAGGCCAGCATCTCCCCGCCGGGCAGTACGACCGGGGGCGCGGTCTCGATGGTCAACTCGTCTCCTCCTGCGGGTGCGCCCAGCCGAGCAGTTCGCGCAGCGCGGCCGGCGGCAAGCGGTGGTCGGTGCCCAGTTCGGCCCGGGCGATCTCGACGGCGGTCGGCAGGTGCACCGACGCGCCGTGCAACTCCGGCCACTGGCGGCGGATCCGGGCGGTCCCGCCGAAGGTCGGGTCCTCGTCGGCCAGCACCATCGGGTCGCCGTAGACCGCCGGTTCGCAGCCGGCCGCGATGCCGTAGAAGATGGCGCTGGTCAGTCGGTTCGACGCCACCCGGCGGTGCCGGCGCAACTCGGTGAGCTGCTTGTCGAGGAAGAGCGGGTCGGTGTCGCGCCACCAGTGGCCGCGGTAGCCGTGGCAGATGACCCGGAAGCCGGCGTTCTCGTACAGCCGCCGTACCCGCCGCATCCGGTGCTCGTGCCAGTACAGGCAGACGGTGACCGGGCCGGGTTCGGTGGCCCGGATCAGCGCGATGAGTTCCCGGTGGTCGCCCTTGACGTGCTGGCCCTCCCAGCCGTGGAACGGGTACCAGATCGTCCCCTCCCGCTCCTGCTCCGGCGGGTCCTCCGGCCGCAGCGCCAGCAGGTACGCGAACGGCGCCCCGATCACGGTGACGTTGCGCCGCCCCACCGACCAGGCCCGGCGTCGGGTCTGCTCGGACCAGAGCAGGCTCGGGGTGCGCTCGGCGTACGGGTGACCGGGGGCGAGGCCGTCGCCGATGTTCCAGCCGTGCTGGACGTACCCGTTGATCCGCGGTGGGTGCCCGTCGCCGAGGCCGGCGTAGCGGGCCAGCACGTGGGCGTGGCCGTAGAAGTGGTTGGCGTGGTGCATCGGTCGTCCCTCAGGCGGCGGACCGCGCCGGGACGCCGCGCAGGGCCCCGTCCAGCGCGTCGATCACCCGGTCCTGGTCGCTGTCGGTGAGGTCGGGGAAGAGCGGCAGGGACAGTTGCTCGGCGTAGAACGACTCGGCCACCGGGCAGGAGCCGCGCCGGTAGCCGAGGTCGGCGAAGACCGGGTGCCAGTGCACCGGGATGTAGTTGACCTGCACGCCGATGCCGGCGGCGCGCATCCGCTCGTACACCTCGCGGCGGCGGCCGTCGAGCACCCGGATCGGGTAGAGGTGCCAGGCCGGTCGGGCCCACGACCGCCGGCCGGGGATCCGCACCCCGGGCAGCTCGGCCAGCGCCGCGTCGTAGCGCGCGACCAGCCGGGCCCGGCGGGCGAGGAACGCGTCGAGCCGGCGCAGCTGGCTGCGGCCGAGCGCGCAGAGCACGTCCGGCAGCCGGTGGTTCAGCCCGAACTCGTGCACCTCCTGGTGCCAGCCGCCCTCGTCCGGCCAGCGCTGGGCGGCACGCTCGCGGACCAGCCCGATGTTGCGGAACCGGCGGGCGCGTTCGAGCAGCTCGGGGTGGGTGCTGGCGACCGCGCCGCCCTCGGCGGTGGTCAGGTTCTTGGTGGGGAAGAAGGAGAAGGTGGTCAGGTCGGCCAGCGACCCGACCGGCCGGTCCCGGTAGCTGGCGCCGATCGAGTGCGCCGCGTCGGCCAGCAGCAGCGCGTCCGAGCCGGCCAGCGCGGCGTGCAGCGCGTCGTAGTCGGCGGGGTGGCCGGCGTAGTCCACCGCGGACACCACCCGGGTGCGCGCCGTCGTCGCGGCGGCCACCGCCGCCGGGTCGAGGGTGTACGTCTCCTCCTCGACGTCCGCGAACACGATCTTCGCGCCGAGCAGGGCGGCGCTGCTGGCGGTCGCCACGAAGGTCATCGGCGGCACCACCACCTCGTCGCCGGGGCCGACGCCGGCCGCCGCGTACGCCACGTGCAGCGCCGCGGTGCCGTTGGCCACGGCGGCGCAGCCGGCGCCGCCGGTCCACCCCGCCAGGTCGGTCTCGAACGCCTCGACCTGCGGGCCGGTGGTGAGCCAGTCGCTGCGCAGGGCGGCGACCACCGCGGCGACGTCGTCATCGGTGACCGACTGCCGGCCGTACGGGAGCATCCCGGTCACGCCGCGACGCCGAGCATGGCGCGCAGCTGTGCCACGCTGAGCCACTCGTCGTTGCCGTCGGACTGGTACGCGAACCCGTCCGGCACCGGCTCGCAGTCGACCGGCGGCTGGTAGCCCCAGGTCGCGATGGTCGGCTGCACGATGAACCGGTCCTTGGCGCGCAGCGTCCGCCGGCTGTCGTCCGGCGCGATCATCTCCTCGTGCAGCTTCTCGCCCGGCCGGATGCCGATCTCGTGCGTGGTGGCGTCCGGGGCGACCGCCTCGACCAGGTCGAGGATCCGCATGCTGGGGATCCGCGGCACGAACAGTTCGCCGCCCTGCATCTGGTCGAACGAGTCCAGGACGAACCGGACCGCCTGGTCGAGGGTGATCCAGAAGCGGGTCATCCGCTTGTCGGTGATCGGTAGGCTCTTGCCCTCGGCGGCCAGCCGGCGGAACAGCGGCACCACCGAGCCGCGGCTGCCCACCACGTTGCCGTAGCGGACCACCGCGAACCGGGTGGGGTGGTGCGCGGCGTAGTGGTTGGCGGAGACGAAGAGCTTATCGCCGACCAGCTTGGTGGCCCCGTACAGGTTGATCGGGCTGGACGCCTTGTCAGTGGAGAGCGCGATGACCTTCCTGACGCCGGCCTCGATGGCGGCGTCCACCACGTGCTGCGAGCCGGTGATGTTGGTGGCGATGAACTCCGACGGGTTGTACTCGGCGGTGTCCACCTGCTTCAGGGCGGCGGCGTGCACCACGTGGTCCACCCCGTGCATCGCCCGGGTCAGCCGGTGCCGGTCCCGCACGTCACCGATGAACCAGCGCAGCCGCGGGTCGTCACCGAGCTGCTGGCGCAGCTCGTACTGTTTGAGCTCGTCGCGGGAGAAGACCACCACCCGGGCCGGGTCGGCCTCGGCCAGGACGTGCCGGAGGAAGGTCCGGCCGAAGGACCCCGTGCCTCCGGTGACCAGAATGGACGAACCATTCAACTCGCTCACAGTGGTGTGCTCCCGTGTCCGTGGATGATCCGGCGGCTCCCCTCGGGCGGCCGACCGGATCGGAACGCTAGACCCGGCGGGTTAACGCACCGACGCCCGCGGATGAACCGCTCGGGCTGCCGTCGTGAATGCCGGACAGCGGGCAGGCGAACACTTCCGCCCAGCTCAGCGGCGGGCTGACCGGGGCGGGTGCGGCCGCTACAGTGGCGGCGCGCGGGGCGACGCGACGGCCGTACCGGCCGCGTCGCACGCGCCTTCCACGCCGCCGTACCGGGTCGCCCGGTGCTCGCGGCCCCATCCACACGTCGTCCGGCGGGACCGCCGTGGGCACCACGCGGCCGCCGGCGAACAGAGCAGGAGGCGGCGATGGCGGCCGGCAGCGAGCTGACCCGGCGACCCGCGTTCGCCGCGGAGCCGGCCGCGGAACGTACGCCGGCCGTCCCGGCGTCGACCGGTGCCGTACCGGACGGCCCGGGCGCGGACGGTGACGGCCCCGCCGGCGCGGTCCCGGGCAGCGGCGCGGCCGCCGCGGTTGTGGGCGGAGCCTCAGCCGGCCGGCGCTGGGTGGTGCCGGTGCTGCTGGTCGTCGGATGGGTGCTCGGCGTCGGCTGGCGGATGTGGCTCGCCCGGCACATCGAGCTGCCGATCGCGCACACCGACGAGGACAGCTACCTCAACACCGCCCGCGCGCTGGCCGGCGGCCCCGGCGGCTTCAGCAGCGAGAACGGGCCGCTGCGCCGGGTCGGCTACCCGATGCTGATCAGCCCGGCGTTCCTCGGCGACCGCGACTTCACCGCCAGCTACCGGCTGGTGCAGTTGGTCAACGCGCTGGTCAACGCCACCCTCTTCCCGCTGGCCTACCTGCTGGGCCGGCGGTTGTTCGGGCTGCGCCGGTGGTACGCCCTGGCCGCCGCCGCGGCCGCGGCCACCCTGCCGGCAGCGGCCTTCTACGCCGGCGTCGCGATGATCGACGCGGTGCTGGCTCCGCTGCTGGCCGCCTGGCTGCTCGCCGTGCACCACTGGGTACGCCGGCCCGGCCCGCTCGCCGCCGCCACCGTGGGGGCGCTGGCCGGCGCGTTCCACCTGCTGCACTCGCGCGGGCTGGTCATCGTGGCCGTGCACGCCGGGCTGGTCCTGCTGCTGCTGGCCCGTCGCCGGATCCGGCCCGGCGCGGTGCTCGCCGCGGTGCTGCCGGTGCTGGCCCTGGCGCTGGTCAACGAGGCCGGCATCCGGTTGCTCGGCGACCGGGTCTACCTGCTCGGCGACCCGCCCGGCGGCGGCACGCTCCGGGCGGTCGCCTCCGGCCACGGGCTGCTGCGGCTCGGCGCCGCCATCGGCACCCAGCTGTGGTACCTGGTGGTGATCACGTTCGGGCTGGCCGGGGTGGCGTGGGCCGCCGCCGTACGGGAACTGCGCCGCCCGGGCCGCGACGACGCGTACCGGTGGACCCTCGGCGTGGCGCTGGCCACCAGCGTCGGGGTGGCCGGCGGCGCGTCGGTGATCCTGGCCGGCATCACCGGCAAGCCGCTCGACGCGATCTACGGCCGGTACGTGCAGATGCTGGCCCCGTTCTGGCTGCTGGTCGGGGTGGGCGTGCTGCTCGTCGCCGGGCGCCGGGCGGCGGTGCGCCGGGCCGCCGTCGCGGTGGGCCTGCTGGTGGTGGGCGCCGCGCTGATCGCCGCCCGGCTGGCGTACGTGGACAGTCGGGGCCACTCCCTGCGCTACGGCGGGTTCAGCGCCCCGGACCTGATGGCGCTCACCGGCGGCTGGCGGGAACTGCGCCCGGTGGCCGGGGCGCTGGTGGGAGTGGCCGGCTGCGTGCTGCTGGTCGCGGCGCTGCGGGTGCCCCGGCTGCGGGTGCCGGTGCTGGTCGCGCTCGTCGTGGTCAACCTCGGCACCATGCAGGTGATCACGCAGCGGCTGGTCCGGCCGATGGTGGCGGCGACCGAACCGACCCCCCGGGTGGCCGACCTCGGTATCCGCCCGGGGGAGCGGGTCTACGCCTCCGTCGGGGTGCACTACATCCTGCGGTTCAACCTCAGTCACCAGGTCACCTGGACCGACGTGCGGTGGTTCGCCGACCGGCCGCCGGCCGCCGCCGACGTCGTCCTCGCCCGCTGGGCACCGGGTCAGCCGGACGACTGGGACGGGGCCCGCCACGGGTTCGTCCGGCTCGGCGGCAACCCGACGCAGCACTGGGCCGCCTGGCGGCGCGGCTGACCCCGGTCCGATCGCGTTCCGGACAATTTCCGGCGCTACTTTTCCGGCCAGGTTAACGGCCGATGGCCGACCGGACGACAGCTGGTGAAAATAGCCTGCACAATTGTCGTACGTCGGGCCGTGATGTCAGCGGCGACGGCGGTCCGCCCGGTCCAGGGAAATCGGGATGACGGTGATTTCCCGGCCGTCGCAAACCTCGTCGCGGGGGGTGCCCTCGACGAACCGGAACCGGCGGTTCATCTGCCGCACCACGGTGTTGTGGGCGAGCACCTCACCGTCGAGTCGGTCCAGCCCGAGTTCGTCGAAGGCGTGGTCGACCGCCTCCCGCATGATCTCCAACCAGGCCGGCAGCGTCTCACCGCGCTCCGCCAGCCCCTCCGCGTCCAGGTAGAAGCCCCAGGAAGCGGTCCTGGGGCCGGTCAGCCTCAGGTCGAAGAAGGTCACCACGCCGCACGGCCGGCCGTCGCGGACGTACACCAGCACCCGCCGCGACTCGTCGGTCCGCACCCTCGACCACCACCGGGCGTGCTCGGCCGGTGCGATCTCGTGGCTGTTCCGGCTGACCTGCCGGTTGATTTCCTGATTACGCCAGGACAACATCAGGTTAACGTCGTCCCCGGTCGCTTCGCGCAGCACGTGGCTCTCGCTTTCTGCACCATTGTTCGGGTCGCGTCGCACCCTACCGGCAACCCCCGGTAAATCAGATATCCATTCTTCGGGCGGTACACTCCGGCGCATGGAAGAATTGAGTCGCGCGCAGATTCGCGACCTCATGGCGCAGGTGTTGCGGAACCAGGGCCGGGCGCTGCCCGACGACGACGCCGCGCAGCTGCGGGAGATCGGCTTCCGGTCGCTGGACTTCTCCGAACTGGCCCTGCGGGTGGAGGACGAGACCGGCGAGGAGCTGAACTTCGACGCGCCGGGCCTGCGCCGCATCGCGACCGTCGGCGACGTGCTCGACTTCCTCGTCGAGCTGCAGCGGCAGTGACCGTCTCCGCCGCCCGCCCGCCCGTGACCGGGGAGCCGGCGGGCGTTGGCAACCGGCTGGTCGTCGGTGGCGTCGCGGTCGACTGGCGGGCGCTGCCCGAGCTGGCCCTGCCCGCCCCGGCCGCGGTGCTCGCCCGGTCGGCCCGGGCCGCCCTCGCCGCGGCCCGCCACCACGCGGTGCACGGCACCGAGCTGCTGCTCGGCACGCCCGGCCGGGTCGACCAGGCGATGCGGGCCGAACTGCGCGCCGCCGGCTTCACCGTCACCGCCGTCGGCGACGACGGCGTCCGGCCGGACGACGACGCCGACTCGGACCAGGGCGCCGCGGCCGACGGGGGTGGCCGGGACCACGGCGGCGCCGGGTTCCGGGCGGTCGCCGGCCACGGATCGGGCTCCGGCGGGTCGCGCCCGCCCGAGCCGGGGCGGCTCTGGCTGTTGACCTCCGGGTCGACCGGCCGGCCCAAGCGGGTCGGGCACACCCTCGACTCGCTGACCACCGTCCGCGGCCCTCAGCCGGAGCGCACCTGGCTCTGCCCCTACGCGCCGGGCAGCTACGCCTGGTGGCAGGTGGTGACGCTGTCCCTGACCCAGCCCGGGCAGCACCTGGTGGTGGTCGAGCCGGACGAGCTGGACGAGTGGCCGGTACTCGCCGCGGCGCACGGCGTCGACGCGGTGTCCGGCACGCCGACCTTCTGGCGGCGCACCCTGTACCGGGACACCGCCGCGCTGGCCCGGGTGCCGCTGCGCCAGCTCACCCTCGGCGGGGAGCCGGTCGACCAGGCGATCCTGGACCAGCTGCGGGAACTGTTCCCGGCGGCCCGGATCTCCTGGATCTACGCCTCGTCCGAGGTCGGCGCCTCGATCGTGGTGCACGACGGCCGGGCCGGCTTCCCGGTCGACTGGCTGGACCGGGACGTCCCCGGCCGGCCCACCCTCTCCGTACGCGGCGACGAGCTGGTGATCACCTCGCCGTACCACGGGGTCGGGTTGGCCGGTCCGGTCCGCACCGGCGACCGGGTGCGGGTGGCGGACGGCCGGGTGCTGATCACCGGGCGGCTCGACTCCGACGAGATCAACGTCGGCGGCAGCAAGGTGTCGGCCGGCCTGGTCCGCGACGTGCTCACCGCGCACCCCGGGCTGGCGTGGGCCCGGGTCACCGGACGCCGGGCCCCGCTGCTCGGCCGGATGGTGGTCGCCGAGGTGGTCCCCGCGCCGGACGCCGCCGAGCCGCCCGACGAGGCCGCCCTGGTCCGCTGGTGCGCGGACCGACTGCCCGACCACGCCGTGCCACGCCGGATCCGGGTGCTGACCGAGATCCCCGTCAAGGAGACCCTGAAGAGCGATGTCTGAGCACGCCGACCCCCAGCCCGTCCCGCCCGCCTCGGTGGTGCTCGTCTCCGGCGGCTCCCGCGGACTGGGCCTGGCCATCGTCACCGACCTGGTCGAGCGGGGGGTACGGGTGGCCGCCTTCGCCCGTACCGTCACCCCGGAGTTGGCGAAGCTCGCCGCCGAGCACCCGGACCGGACGCACGTCGACGCGGTGGACGTCACCGACCACGCCGCCACGAGTGCCTTCCTGCGGGCGGCGGAGCAGCGGCTCGGCCCGGTCGACGGCCTGGTGAACAACGCGGCGGTGGGGCAGGACTCGCTGCACGCGCACACCGCCGCCGAGGACGTCGGCCGGATCGTCGAGACCAACCTGACCGCACCGTTGTGGCTCACCCGGCTGGTGGTCCGCCGGCTGCTGGCCCAGGGACGGCGCGGGCGGATCGTCAACGTCACCTCGATCTGCGCGCAGCGCGGCTTCCCCGGCCTGGTCGCCTACTCGGCCACCAAGGGCGGGATGGACGCCGCCACCCGGTCGCTGGCCCGGGAACTCGGTGGCCGGATGCTGGTCAACGCGGTCGCCCCGGGCTTCTTCGCCTCCGAGATGTCCGCCGTGCTCGGCCCCACCCAGCTCGACCAGATCGTGCGCCGTACCCCGACCGGTCACCTCACCGAGCCGGCGGAGGTGGTGCCGGTGGTGCGGATGCTGCTCCGCGAGCAGACCAACATCAACGGCCAGGTCATCGTGGTCGACGGTGCCGCGTCCGTCTGAGCCGGCCGGGCCGCGCCCGGTGCCGGCGCTGCTCGGCGCCGCCGAGCGGCACCTGCGGCTCGGCAGTCCCGCCGAACTGGCCGCCGCGGTCACCCGCAGCCACCTCGACGACGGCCGGTGCGTCGGCTGGTACGGCCCGACTGCCGGCTGGCGGGTGGCCGTCGACGCGGAGCGGGTCGCGGCGGCCGTCCCGCCGGCGCTGGCCGGCCGCTTCGGCGCTGCCGACTTCTGGGCTCGGTGGACCCGCGCCGAGTGCCTCTGCAAGCTCGCCGACGTGCCGATGACCGCCTGGTGGCGCCGGCACGGCCTGGTCGTCCCACCGGGTACCGGCGCGCTCTGGCGCACGCTGAGCCTGGGCGACCTGGTGGTCACCGTGGCCTTCGCCCCACCACCGACCGCCCGCTGAACCCGGCACTCACCGCAGCGAACCGCGGGTGCGACCACCGGCACGGCAACTGTCGAGCTGCCCCGTCCATGCGACCGCCCGCACCGGCGCCGCATCCGGGCGGGCCGCGCGGCCTGGCCGCGCTCGTCCGCAACCCGGGACCCTGCGCCGGCGGCTGTCGCCGCCCGGGCAGTCCGACAGGGGCGCGAGGACCTGTCGGGCTGCCCGAGTGCGACGTGCCGGTCGGCGTGCCCCGTGGGGTGGGGCAGCTCGACAGGCGCGCGGGTCCTGTCGTCGGGTGCGGCCGTGCCCCACGGGACGGGGCAGCTCGACAGGACGCGGACCGAACAGGTCACCGCCGCCGGCCGCCGCCGCGTGGCGACTGCTGCGCGCAGCGGGACCTCATAGCCGGGTGGGTCAGATCAGGTCCCAGCTCAGCGGAGTGCCGCGCGGGACGTCGACGGTGAAGGTGCGGCCGAGCACCCGGTCGATCTCCACCGGCGGCAGGCCGCCCGCGGGCCGGATGGAGCGGACGTTGGCCGCCGTCACCGGGTCGCCGGCGCGGACGTCCTCGACCACGAAGAGCGAGCGGCGGAAGCGCAGCCCCTCCCGCTCGGCCGGGGTCGGGCCGATCGCGGTGCCGCCGAGGGCCGCGTACGCCCGCTCGGACTCGACCACCAGGGCCGCCAGCTCGCCCGGGTCGAGCGAGAAGTCGGCGTCGACCCCGCCGTCGGCCCGGTCGAGGGTCACGTGCTTCTCGATGAAGCAGGCGCCGAGCGCCACCGAGGCCACCGCCACGCCGATCCCCGGGGTGTGGTCGGAGAGCCCGACCGGCGCGCCGAACGCGTCCGCCAGCACCGGCAGCCGGCGCAGGTTGCTGTCCGCGGGCGGCGCCGGGTAGGACGCGGTGCAGGCGAGCAGCACGATGCCGGCGGCGCCGCCGGCCCGGGCGGTGCGCACCGCGGCGTCGATCTCCGCGACGGTGGCCATGCCGGTCGAGATGACCAGGGGCTTGCCGGTGCTCGCCACCAGCCGGATCAGCGGCAGGTCCACCAGCTCCGACGACGCGATCTTGTACGCCGGGGCGTCCAGCTCCTCCAGCAGCCGCACGGCGGAGGCGTCGAACGGCGAGGAGAAGACGGTCAGCCCGTGCCGCCGGGCCCGCGCGAAGATCGGCTCGTGCCACTCGTACGGGGTGTGTGCGCGCTCGTAGAGCCGGTAGAGGTTCTCCCCGCCCCACAGCTCGTGCTCGCCGGAGATGCGGAAGTCGGGCGTGTCGACGTCGATGGTGATGGTGTCCGGCCGGTACGTCTGGAGCTTGAGCGCGTGCGCCCCGCTGGCCGCGACCGCGTCCACGATGGCCAGCGCCCGGTCCAGGTCACCGTTGTGGTTGCCGGACATCTCGGCGACCACGAAGGGTCGCTCCCCGGCCCCGACCGCGTGCGGTCCGATCTTCACTGTCGTCGTCATGCCGACCTCTGTCCGTACGTCCGCACCGGGTGCGGTCCTGTCGTCGCCGGCCGCTGCTCGCGCGGCCGACCTGGAAACGCGGACGCCGGTGCCGCCCCGGCCCCCGACGTGCCGTCGGTCGCGGCGCCCCTCACGGCTGCCCGCGCCCGATCAGCGCCTCCGCCCGCGCGGTCTCCGGCGCCGTCGGGTCGGCCGCGGCGGCCGGGTCCGGCCGCGGCGGCTCGGGAGCGCGGCGCAGCCGGCCGGCCAGCCGGTGGGCCCGGCGCAGCGCCGCGTACGCGAGGTAGTTGTTCCGGCCCACCAGCCGGTGCTTGAGCCCGGCCACCCCGCCCGGCCGGGGATAGCCGCCGGCGGGCAGGTAGCGGCGGTAGTGCTCGGCGACCCGGCGGAAGAAGGCGCGCCGCAGGTGCGGGTGCAGCCGGTCGTCGTTGCCGGCCACCACCAGGTAGTGGTTGACCATCAGCTGGAACAGCTCCGCGTGCAGCCGCTCGTCCGGGTGGCGCCGGCGTACCCAGTCGTGCAGCCGCTCGTACTGGTCGAACGCGTCGAAGTGCCGGCCGCTGCGGGTGGAGGTGATCGCGCCGAGCCGGCCCTGCCGGTACAGGTAGCAGACCCGGTCCAGCACCGAGATCTTCTCCGCGCCGATCAGCAGTGGATGGCTGAACGGGATGTCCTCGTACCAGCCGGGGTGGAAGCGCAGCTCCAACTCGGTCAGGAAGTCCCGGCGGACCACCTTGTTCCACGCGGTGTGCTGCACCCGCAGCAGCCGCGGCTGGTCGGCCAGGCGCACCACGCCCGGGATGCCGCGCAGCAGGTAGCTGCTCGCGTCGACCTCCCGCCGGCCGTTCTCGTGCACGCGCAGGTGGTCCAGCATCAGCACGTCGGGCTGGTGCGCCCGTAACCGGTCCAGCACCGCCGGGATCGTCCCCGGCGGCAGCCAGTCGTCGCTGTCGACGAACCAGACGTACCGGCCGGTGGCCACGTCGAGCCCGGCGTTGCGGGCGAGCCCCAGCCCGACGTTGCTGGTCAGGTGCACGGTACGGACGCCGCCGCGGCCGGCGGCGTACGAGCGCAGCATCTCCCCGCAGCGGTCCGGCGAGGCGTCGTCCACGGCGACGATCTCCACCGTGCCCGCCTCGCCGGCCGGGACGTCGGCCCGGACCGACTCGAGGCACTGGTACAGATACGCCTCGACGCCGTACACCGGGACGACGATGCTCAGCAGCGGCGGTTGCGTCGGCTCAGTGACCACGCCGCCACCCTCGACCCCGAGGGTGGCCGGCGCCGGAACCTCACGTGGCCGGCGGAGGTGGAGTCATCGAACGTCCGCCGAGCGGCGGGTTAACGGTTCAGGATGCGCCGCACCGGGCCGCCGACCGCCCGCCGGACCCGGGCCCGCAACTGCTGCTCCCGCAACGTCTCCACCTCCTGCTGCAGCCCGGCGTTGCGGTCGCGCAGCCACTGCACCCGGGCCAGCAGGGCGTCCCGGTCGGTGGCGGCGGCCGGCCGCACGGCGGGCGGGAAGGTGGTCGCCCGTACCTCGGCGTCGAAGCGGGTGGCGCTGTCGCCGTCGGCGAACGAGTTGCCCAGGTCATGCTTGGCCAGGAAGGACAGCATGGTCTCGTACCGCGCCTTGTGGCCGTCGTTGAGCGCCGTGTAGTCGGCCTCGTCGTAGAGCTGGGCGGCGTCGACGTCGGCCGGCACGTCCTTCATCACCCGGTGCGGGATGTCGAAGTAGCGGGCGAGTTCCAGGGTGCGCGAGTCGTGCGCGAACAGGTAGCCGGGCGTGCCGGAGACCAGCGCGGTGATGGTGCCGTGGATCCGGGTGCCGAAGGCGAACTCGAACCCGGAGAGGTAGTCCATCCAGGTCCACGGGTCGACGAACATCCGCACCTTGTCCTCGGCGAACAGCGGGTGCGAGGTGTGGATCGGGATCGCCGCGGTCTTGCCCCGGTCCTCCGGCGCGTCGCCGTAGAGCAGGGTGCCCAGGGTCTTCAGGTCCTGCGGCAGGTAGCGAAGGTTGGGGTAACGCTCGTGGTGCGCCGCGATGATCTTCGCCATCGACTTGACGTACGGGGAGATGGTCAACGCCACCCGGTCGTCCCGGTCGAGGGCGGCCTTCTTCTTCTCCACCCGCAGGCTGTCGCCGTGCAGGAACATCGACGGGCAGCCGATCACGTCGACCGCGGAGAAGCCCAGGGTGCGCAGGTAGCCCTCGGTGATCTCGCCCCGTACGCCGATGCTGTGCGACCGGTCGAGCACCGCCCGGACGAACTTGGTCACCACGTCGTCGATCGGCCGCAGGTACTCCCGGTCGCCGTTGACGTCGGTCTGCACGCCGACGCCGAGCACCACCACCGGGATCTTCAGCCGCTCGATGAACTTGGTCATCGTGACGAGCCGGTGCGCGTAGCTGCGCCGGAAGGCGTTCGCGAGCGGGATGACGAACACGTCGTACCGCTCGTTGACCAGGTCGGCCTCGCGCAGGTCGATCTTGAACGCGTTCGAGGTGATCTCGGTGCCACGGGTCTTGAGCAGCTTGTGCGCGGCGTGGCTGAAGACGAGGTTGCCGTTGTTCTCGCCGATCCAGTTGCCCTCGAACGCCTCCTCGGCGGAGTAGACGTCGAACGGGCCCTTCTTGGCCCGCATCAGGATCCGCTGGTGCATCGCGCCGCTCCGCCTCTCGTCCGCCCTCGGGAGCGTTCCGGGCGGACACCGCGTCACCGCTCGACTCCGGCCGGCCACCGTGGCCGGGCGGCTCGCACCTGAGGGTTCGGGGAATATTAGGCCACCGGCCGCTCTGTGCACAGACGCCCGTCACCGCCGTGCCCCGGCCTCGTCGGCCGGCCGGTGCCGCCGGGTAGGGTGCCCGGGCGGGTGCCCCGCCCGGTCGCCACCCGCGGCGCTCCGGCCGCGGGTCGCCCGCGCCGCCGCCGAGAAGGAGACGTACGTGCTGGTCACCTCGCCGACGGCCGGGAGTCGGGCATGACGGCCACTCCCGCCGCGCCGTCCGCAAACCGGCTCCCGTCGCTGACCGGGCTGCGCTGGATCGCCGCGCTGCTGGTCTTCGGATTCCACGCCGGCACCATGCGGATCATCGCCGAGCCCGACCACCAGGCCGTGGTGAACTGGTTCTTCACCCTGGGCCTGTCCGGCGTGCAGTTCTTCTTCATCCTGAGCGGGTTCGTGCTGGTCTGGTCGGCCCGGCCGGGCGACTCCCGGCGGGCCTTCTGGCGGCGCCGGTTCGCCAAGATCTACCCCAACCATCTGCTGCTCTGGGCGCTGGTGCCGCTGGTCGGGCTCTGGTTCGCCGACCCGGTCAACGTCGGCGCCGCGCTGGAAAACCTCTTCCTCGTGCAGGCCTGGGACCCCCGACCCGGCCACTTCTACAGCGTCAACACGGTGAGCTGGTCGCTGTCCTGCGAGTTCTTCTTCTACCTCTGCCTGCCGCTGGTGCTGCCGCTGGTGCGCCGGGCCCGGCCGTGGGCACTGTGGGCGGTGGTGGTCGGGGTGCCGCTGCTCATCCTCGCGCTCTGGCCCGGTCAGGCCCTGGTGCCGGAGGCCGACCGCTGGTGGTTCACCCAGGTCTTCCCGCCGGTGCGGTCGCTGGAGTTCTGGATGGGAGTGGCCGCGGCCGAGCTGATGCGTCGTGGCCGTTGGCGGGGGCCGGGCCTGCCGCTGGCCAGCCTGATCTTCGCGGTCACCTGGGTGGTCGCCGCCCAGTGGGTCCGGGCCGAGCTGTGGGCGGCGCTGCTCTCGGTGGCGTACATCCTGGTCATCACCGCGGCGGCGGACGCCGACGTGCGGGGCCGGCGCTCGCCGTGGCGTTCCCGGCCGATGGTCTGGCTCGGTGAGGTCTCGTTCGCCTTCTACCTGGTGCACGTCTTCGTGATGATCACCGTGCTCCGGCTCACCGGGGACTGGGGGACCGGCTTCACCGGCTGGTGGGGAGTGGCCGTTGTGCTCGGCTTCCTGCTGCTGAACCTGGGCCTGGCCGCGTTGCTGCACCGGTACGTCGAGACGCCGATGATGCGCCGGCTGGCGCCGCGCCGTCCGAAGCGGACGGTCGGCGGCGCCGCGGCGATCGCGGCGCCGGACCCGCTGCCGGCCCCCGCCGGCCCGGCGGTCGCGCAGGTTGCCGTGCCGGGTCCGCGCACGCCCGACCGGCCATCGGCGTACGTCGACTCGCGCTGAGCCGTCCATCCTGGTCGGTGACCTCGGCGCGGCGAAGCCGCGACACGCCCGGCGGCGGTGCGGGGGACCGGACCGGACGGTAGCGTGGTCATCGTGCTTCCGGTCGCGCTCGCCTGTCCGCTGTGGTGGGTGGCGCGCTGGGCCGCGCGGCTGACGGCCGGCCTCGCCGTCGCCGTCGCGATCGCCCTCGGCGCACCCGGCGCGATCGCCGCCCCGGCCGAGCCGGAGCCGGCGGCGTGCTCCGCCGCTTCCGTGCACGCCGACGCGCTCGCCGGGTCCGCGCCGACGGCCGTCGGCGACGAGCAGCGCGCCGAGCCGGTTGGTCCGGCCGCCGAGCCGACGCCGGCCGATGCCTCGCCAGCACCCGGCCACGACGCCGCGCCGGCGCCGGCCGGGTCGGTCCCGGCCGTCCGGGCCCCGCGCGCCCCACCGCGCGTCTGATCCGTCTGCGGGGTCGACGCCCCGCCCGCGATCCCGTTCCCGTACCCGTCCGGCGTCGGCGTGTCCCCACGACGCCCGGCGCGGCTCCCGCTTCCGCATCCGCTTCCCCCGTGAGGTGCCGACCTTGGAGACCGTCCTCTACCACCAGTTCCTGATCGACGTGCCGCGCGCCGCCGCCATCTGGTCCGGCCTGCTGGTGTTGGCGCTGACCGTGCTCACCGTGCTGGTCGCCCGCCCCGAGCCCGCCACCGACGAGGAGCCCGCCCCGGCGGCCGCCGAACCGGCCGAACCCGACCTCGCCGACCTGCGCCGGTACGCCGAGGAGGTGGCCGTGGCCGCGACCCGTGCGGCGCAGACCGCCCGCCGGCGGCGCGCCGACTGGCTCGCCGCGCAGGCGGAGGTGGAGCGCGCGTGGCAGGCGTACGAC
>NZ_QGSW01000326.1:0-21940 GCF_003176715.1 Micromonospora sp. S4605 | reverse complement strand
GTCGACCGCCGCACCCGCGGCGCCGGCGAGCGCCCCCCGGCAGCCCACCGCCGGGCAGTCACCGGCCAACGCCGGCGGCGCCCCGGTGAGCAGCGCCATCGCGGCGGCCCGGGCGGCTGCGGCCGGGCGCGGTGCGCGTACCGACAAGGGGGCCCGGCAGACCGCGGACGCCGACTGGGCCGGCGAGCCGCCGTACGACCCGGACTACGACGGGCCGGTGCGGCCCGGCGCGGCCCGGCCGGCGGCCCCGGCGGCCCCGGTCTACGAGGGCTTCGACCCGGGTGACGAGCCGCTGGACGAGGTCATCGACGAGAAGACCGCCCGGGAGTCGAGCGAGGAGCAGGCGGTCCGGCTGCTCCGCGAGGCGTTCGGCGCCGAGAAGATCGACGAGTTCGACGCCCGGTAGGTCCGAACCCGGGCCCAGCACCCAGGACCAGCGGTCACACCCGGCGACTAGGCTGGGCGGCGGCCGAGCAGACGAGTGCGAGAAGGAGCCATCCCGTGCGCCCAGGTGGACAGCCGAACATGCAGCAGATGCTGAAGCAGGCGCAGAAGATGCAGCAGCAGATCGCCAAGGCGCAGGCCGAGCTCGCCGAGGCCGAGCTGACCGGCACCGCCGGCGGTGGGCTGGTGACCGCGACCGTGGCCGGCACCGGCGAGGTCAAGAGCATCAAGATCGACCCGAAGGCGGTCGACCCGGAGGACGTGGAGACCCTGGAGGATCTGGTCGTCGCGGCCCTGCACAACGCCGCCGAGGCGGCCCGCGAGCTGACCGAGCGGAAGATGGGCCCGGTGGCCGGCGGCATGGGCGGCCTCGGCCTGCCTGGGTTCTGAGCGGCAGATGTACGAAGGTGCCATCCAGGACCTGATCGACGAGCTGGGCCGGCTGCCGGGGGTGGGCCCGAAGAGCGCCCAGCGGATCGCCTTCCACGTCCTGTCCGCCGATCCGGCCGACGTGAACCGGCTGGCCGGCGCGCTGCGCAAGGTCAAGGAGCTGGTGCGGTTCTGCACCACCTGCTACAACGTCGCCGAGAGCGAGCAGTGCCGGATCTGCCGCGACCCGCGCCGCAGCGACGAGGTGCTCTGCGTGGTCGAGGAGCCCAAGGACGTGGTGGCGATCGAGCGGACCGGTGAGTTCCGCGGCCGCTACCACGTGCTCGGCGGGGCGATCAACCCGCTGGAGGGGATCGGGCCCGACAATCTCCGCATCCGGGAGCTGATGACCCGGCTCGGCGGCGGCGCGGTGCGCGAGCTGATCCTCGCCACCGACCCGAACACCGAGGGCGAGGCGACCGCGACGTACCTCGCGCTGATGGTGAAGCCGATGGGCATCGCGGTGACCCGGCTGGCCAGTGGCCTGCCGGTGGGCGGCGACCTGGAGTACGCCGACGAGATCACCCTGGGCCGGGCCTTCGAGGGCCGCCGGGCCGTCTGAACCCCCGCGATGGCCGGTGCCGACACGTCGGTGCCGGCCATCGGCGTACCCGGCGCGGTCCACTGTGTGTTCTGACATGTGGGCGAACCAGGCGACGATCGATGTAACAAATTTGCATCGCTGAACCCGGACAAAGCGGCCCTTTGATGGCGGTCTGGAACGGCCGTCGGCGCTGGGCGCATCGGTTAAGACACGATCCGGTACCAACCGCTTCGTCAAGAGTTTCCCGCAGTCCCGGACGGAAGCTAAGGTCACCGCACATCGGTGACCCCTGTCACCACGTTGTCCGTACCCCCAAGGACGAGGTGAAGCACCATGCGTGCATCCAGGCCGAAGGCCGCGATCGCGGCCGTCGCGGTCGCGGCCCTCGCGGTAGCAGGCTGCGCCGAGAGCAACCGCGATGACAGTTCCGGCGGTAGCAAGAAGGACACCCTCGTCTTCGGCGTAGCCGGAGACCCGAAGGTGCTCGACCCGACCATGGCCAGCGACGGCGAGTCGCTGCGCGTCGCGCGTCAGGTGTTCGAGACGCTGGTCCGTCCCGAGGAGGGTGGCACCAAGGTCTCTCCCGGGCTCGCCGAGTCCTGGACTCCGGACGCCGCCGGCACGACGTGGACCTTCAAGCTCCGCTCCGGGGTGAAGTTCCACGACGGCACCGACTTCAACGCCGAGGCCGTCTGCAAGAACTTCGACCGCTGGTACAACGCCAAGGGCCTCATGCAGAGCCCCGACGTGACCGCGTACTGGCAGGACGTCATGGGCGGCTTCGCCAAGAACGAGGACCCGGAGCTGCCGCCGAGCCTCTTCAAGTCCTGCACCGCCAAGGACGCCACCACCGTCGACCTGGCCTTCACCCGGGTCTCCAGCAAGATCCCGGCCGCGCTGATGCTGCCGTCGTTCTCCATCCACAGCCCGGCTGCGCTGGAGAAGTACGACGCGAGCAACGTCACCGGCACCGCCGAGGACATCAAGTACCCGTCGTACGCGATGGAGCACCCGACCGGCACCGGTCCGTTCAAGTTCAAGTCCTGGGACGTCGCCAACAAGACGCTGACCCTGGAGCGGAACGACGACTACGCCGGCCCCAAGGCCAAGCTGAAGACCCTGATCTTCAAGACCATCTCCGACGAGAACGCGCGCAAGCAGGCGCTGCGCTCCGGCGACATCCAGGGGTACGACCTGGTCGGCCCGGCCGACGTCGAGCCGCTGAAGAGTGAGGGCTTCAACGTCCTGACCCGCCCGGCGTTCAACATCCTCTACCTGGCGATCAACCAGAAGGGGAACCCGAAGCTCGCCGACATCAAGGTCCGCCAGGCCATCGCGCACGCGCTGAACCGCCAGGCGCTGGTCGACTCGAAGCTGCCCCCGGGCGCCAAGGTCGCCGACAACTTCATGCCGGACACCGTCGAGGGCTGGAACGGCGACGTCACCAAGTACGAGTACAACGTCGAGAAGGCCAAGCAACTCCTCAAGGAGGCCGGGGCCGAGAACCTGACCCTGCGGTTCCACTACCCGACCGAGGTCACCCGGCCGTACATGCCGAACCCGAAGGACATCTTCGAGCTGCTCTCGGCGGACCTGAAGGCGGTCGGCATCAACGTCCAGGCCATCCCGCTGAAGTGGAGCCCGGACTACCTGAACGCCACCACCTCCGGCAACAAGCACGACCTGCACTTCCTCGGCTGGACCGGTGACTACGGCGACGGCTACAACTTCATCGGCACCTTCTTCGACCGGCCGAAGGACGAGTGGGGCTTCAACAACAAGGCCCTGTTCGACCAGTTCAAGGACGCCGACACCACGGCCGACATCGCGGCCCGGACCGAGAAGTACAAGGCCCTGAACAAGGCCATCATGGACTTCCTGCCGGGTGTCCCGGTGTCGCACTCGCCGCCGGCGATCGTGTTCGGCAAGGACGTGACCGGGGTCAAGGCGAGCCCGCTCACCGACGAGCGGTACGCCAACGCCGAGTTCAAGTCCTGACCTGACGCAAGGAACGCGGGCGGGCGCTGGATCCTTCAGCGCCCGCCCGCAACCCTCCGCACCCCTTTCGAGGCCACCGTGTTCCGGTTCATCGTCAGACGCCTGCTCCAGCTGATACCGACGCTGTTCGGGCTCTCCCTCCTGCTCTTCATCTGGCTCCGCCGACTGCCCGGCGGTCCCGAGACCGCCATCCTCGGCGAGCGCGGGACGCCCGAGATGCGTGCCGCCATCCGCCGCAACATGGGCCTGGACGAGCCGATCCTGGTGCAGTACGGCCGGTTCGTACGGCGGCTGATCCGCCTGGACCTGGGCACCTCGACCTCCACCAAGCGTGCGGTGGTCACCGAGTTCCTGGAGCGCTTCCCCGGCACCGTCGAGCTGACCATCAGCGCCATGCTGATCGCGATCGGGCTCGGCATCCCGCTGGGCTACCTGGCCGCCCGCCGACGCGGCCGGTTCCTCGACCACGCCTCGGTCGGTGGGTCGCTGATCGGCATCTGCATCCCGGTCTTCTTCCTCGCCTACGTGCTCAAGGCGATCTTCGCGGAGAATCTCGGCTGGTTCCCGTCCAGCGGTCGGCAGGACCCGACGCTCGGGGCCACCCGGATCACCAACTTCTTCGTCCTCGACGGGCTGATGACCCGGGAGTGGGACGCCGCCGCCGACGCGCTCTGGCACCTGGTGCTCCCGGCCGTCGCGCTGGCCAGCATCCCGCTGGCGATCATCGTCCGGATCACCCGGGCCAGCGTGCTGGAGGTGCTCAACGAGGACTTCGTCCGCACCGCCGAGGCCAAGGGCCTGACCGAGCGGGTCGTCCGCCGCCGGCACGTGCTGCGCAACTCGATGCTGCCGGTGGTCACCTCGATCGGCCTGCTCACCGGCGGCCTGCTCTCCGGCGCGGTGCTGACCGAGACCGTCTTCGCCTTCAGCGGCATCGGCGCCTTCATCTACGACGCGATCAGCCAGCGGGACTACCCGGTGCTGATGGGCTTCATCCTGATCATCGCGGTGGTGTACGTGCTGGTGAACCTCATCGTCGACCTCTCCTACAGCCTGATCGACCCGAGGGTGAGGGTCCGATGACGATCACCAGTGGCAAGAAGCGCGAGAAGATCGACCGGCTCGCCGAGCTGGCCGCCCGGGACGACGAGCGGGGGGTCAGCCTCTGGCGCGAGGCGTTCCGCCGGCTGCGGCGGAACCCGGCGGCGATCGTCGGCGCGGTGATCCTGGCGCTCTTCCTTCTCATCGCGATCGTCGGGCCGTTCCTCGTCCCGCATCCGCCGGACGCCCAGCTGTGGAAGGGCGAGATCCGGGACAACATCGGCTACTTCCCCGGACCGCGTGCCGAGAACTGGTTCGGCGTCGACCACATCGGCCGGGACGAGTTCAGCCGGATGATCGTCGGTGCGCGGCAGACGTTGCTGGTCGGTGTGGTCTCCACGCTGATCGGTCTGGCGGTCGGCTCGCTCATCGGCGGCGTCGCGGGCGCGTCCGCCGGCCTGGGCGGCCGCTGGGGCCGGGCCATCGACAACGTGCTCATGCGCTTCGTCGACATGCTGCTGGCGATGCCGAGCCTGCTCCTGGCGATCAGCATCGCCGCCATCCTCGGTGCCGGGCTCGAGACGGTGATGATCGCCGTCGGTGTGGTCTCGGTGCCGGTCTTCGCCCGGCTGCTGCGCGGTTCGATGATCGCCCAGGCGAACAGCGACTACGTGCTGGCCGCCACCTCGCTGGGGGTCCGGAAGCCGAAGATCGCCCTGACCCACGTGGTGCCCAACTCGCTCGCCCCGGTCATCGTGCAGGCCACGCTGACCCTGGCCACCGCGATCATCGAGGCCGCCGCGCTCTCCTTCCTCGGCCTCGGCAACAACGACGCGTCGATCCCGGAGTGGGGCGTCATGCTCGCCGACGCCCAGCGCTACCTCGACGCGGCGCCCCGGTTGGCCATCCTGCCGGCCCTCGGCATCATCGTCACCGCGCTCGGCTTCACGCTGCTCGGTGAGGCGATGCGCGAGGCCCTCGACCCGAAGCTGCGGAAGTAGGTCACCATGTCTCTGCTCGAAGTGGACGACCTCTCCGTCACCTTCGCCCGGCGCGGTCAGCGCGCCGTGCACGCCGTCGACGGGGTCTCCTTCTCGGTCGACGCCGGCGAGGTGGTCGGTCTGGTCGGCGAGTCCGGCTGCGGCAAGAGCGTCACCTCGCTGGCCATCATGGGCCTGCTGCCCAAGCAGCCCGGCCTGCGGGTCGGCGGCAAGGCGGTCTTCGACGGCACCGACCTGCTCCAGCTCGACGACCGGTCCCGGCGGGACGTCCGCGGCCGGGACATCGCGATGATCTTCCAGGACCCGCTCAGCTCGCTGAACCCGGTCGTCCCGATCGGGTTGCAGGTGACCGAGGTGCTCGCCCGGCACCGCGGGATGAAGGGCGAGGCGGCGGCGAAGGAGGCGGCGGCGCTGCTGGACCGGGTCGGCATCCCCGACCCGAAGCGGCGGCTGAAGGAGTACCCGCACCAGCTCTCCGGCGGCATGCGCCAGCGCGCCCTGATCGCCATGGCGGTGGCCTGCAAGCCCCGGCTGCTGATCGCCGACGAGCCGACCACCGCGCTGGATGTGACCATCCAGGCGCAGATCCTGGAGCTGCTCAAGGAGCTGGTCCGCGACTCCGGGACCGCGCTGGTGATGATCACGCACGACCTGGGCGTGGTCGCCGGCATGTGCGACACCATCAACGTGCTCTACGCCGGCCGGGTGGTGGAGACGGCCCGCCGCCGTCCGCTGTTCCGCGAGCCGCGGCACCCGTACACGGTGGGGCTGCTCGGCTCGGTGCCCCGGCTCGACGCCGGGCGCGGCGAGCGGCTGAACCCGATCCCCGGCTCGGTCCGCGACGTGCTGCCCTGGCCGGACGGCTGCGCCTTCGCCCCGCGCTGCGCCCGGCGGGTCGACGCCTGCGTCGGCGAGCCGCCGGAGCTGGTGCTCGCCCACGACGGCCGCAGCTACCGGTGCGTCAACCCGGCGCCGCTGCCCGGCGTCGAACCGGGCCAGGAGGTCCGCGGCGCGGTGCCCACGGAGGCCCGGCCCGGCTCCGTGCCGGCGCAGGCCGTCCCGAACGACCCGCCGGCGGTGCAGGGCTTCGACCCCGCGCCGCGGGAGGAGGAGAAGCCGTGACCGACACCGACATCCTCGTCGAGGTACGCGACCTGAAGGTGCACTTCCCGATCAAGCGGGGGGTGCTCTTCGACCGGACGGTCGGCCACGTGAAGGCGGTCGACGGGGTCGACCTGCGCATCCCGCGCGGGAAGACGTACGGCCTGGTCGGCGAGTCCGGCTGCGGCAAGTCCACGCTCGGTCGGGCGCTGCTGCAGCTCACCCCGCCCACCGGCGGCGAGGTCGCCTTCGACGGGGTCGAGCTGACCACGCTCCCGGCGGGCAAGCTGCGGTCGATGCGCCGCCGGATGCAGATGATCTTCCAGGACCCGATGTCGAGCCTGGACCCGCGGCAGAACGTCGAGTCGATCCTCACCGAGGGCCTGCAGGCCCACGGGATCGGCGCCGACCGGGACGAGCGACGCAAGATCATCAGCGAGACGCTGGACAAGGTCGGGCTGCCCCGCTGGGCGCTCTCCCGCTACCCGCACGAGTTCTCCGGCGGCCAGCGGCAGCGCATCGGCATCGCCCGGGCCCTGGTGCTCGGGCCCGACCTGATCGTCGCCGACGAGCCGGTCTCCGCCCTGGACGTCTCGATCCAGGCCCAGGTGGTGAACCTGCTCGACGAACTCCAGGACAGCCTCGGCCTGACCTACCTGGTGATCGCGCACGATCTGGCGGTGGTGCGGCACATCTCCGACACGGTCGGCGTGATGTACCTGGGCGCGCTGGTCGAGGAGGCGCCGAGCGACCGGCTCTACACCGAGCCGCTGCACCCGTACACCCGGGCGCTGATGTCGGCGGTGCCGGTGCCGGACCCGGACGTGGAGGACCGGCGGGAGCGGATCCTGCTCGCCGGCGACCTGCCCTCGCCGGCCAACCCGCCGTCGGGCTGCCGGTTCCACACCCGGTGCCCGTGGGCGCAGCCGACCCGCTGCGCGGACGAGCGCCCGGCGCTGCGGGAGATCGGCGGCAGCCGGGTGGCCTGCCACTTCGCCGAGCAGATCGCCAGCGGGGAACTGCGCCCGCACAAGGTCGAGGTGCAGATCGTCCGCCCGGAGGACGAGGGCGAGACGCCGGGTGTGGTCTCCGCCCCCAGCGAGCCCGGTTCGTACGTCTGACGTCGCCGGCGTGCCGCCGCGGCGGCACGCTCGCTGAGCACGCGGAAGCCCGGGTCGGCCGACCCGGGCTTCTCCGTGTGCCGGCCCGGGCGTACCGGGCCGGCGGCGGGGCGGGCGGGTCAGCCCTCCGGACGGTTGAGCAGGGCGACCGCTATCGCGTGCACGGCGTCCAGGCCGGCCGGGTCGGCCAGCGGGGTCCGGCCGCCGGTCACCACGTACCACTCGTCGGCGTCCTTGTACTGCACCCGCAGGGTCACCTGGCCGTCGGCGTACTCGGTGCGCAGGGTCAGCTCGCCGGTGACCACGCCGACCTCGTCGGTCATCACCCCGCCCGGGCCGGGCACGACGTCGGCCGTCCGCTCCTGGGCGGCGGTGCTCGCCGCGTTCGCGTCGGCGGCCATGCCCGCCCCCGGCGCGGCGGCGGACGGCGCGTCCGGGCTGTCCGCGCTCATCCCGGCCCCCGGCACCGCCGGCGCGGTCGCGCCGTCGGCGGTCATGCCGGCCGTGGTCGCCCGGTCCCCGGTCACGGGTTGCTCGCCCATGTGCAGTCCTCCAACATGTCGGTCAGGGCGGCCTTCTCGGCGCTGGTCACCGTGAGCCCCCAGTGGTGCTTGACCCGAACCCAGTCCGCGGCGTACTGGCACCAGTACGACCGGTTCGCCGGCTTCCACTGCGACGGGTCCTGGTCACCCTTTGCCCGGTTGGAGGTCGCGGAAACCGCGATCAGCTGCGGCCGGTCCAGGTCGTTGGCGAAGTCGCCGCGTTTCGCGTCGTCCCACTCGTCGGCACCGGAGCGCCAGGCGTTGGCCAGCGGCACCATGTGGTCGATGTCCACGTCGGACGGGTCGGTGAGCGCCCGGCCGTCGTACGCGCTCTCCCACCGGCCGCCGACCACGTTGCAGCCGGAGAGCTTGATGTTCTCGCCGTCCCGCTTCAGCACGTTGTCCCGCACATCGCAGTTCTTGCCGGTGTCCCGCCAGTGCGGGAAGCGGTTGCGGCTGTAGCCCTTCATCGAGCCGGCGCCGGCCACCGTCAACTGCCCGAGCAGTTGCGCCGGGTTGCCGCCGGCGGTCGGCGACGGGGTCTGCTCCGGCTCGTCGAGTGGCACGCAGCCGGCGACGCCGAGCGCCAGCGCCGCGGCGAGCACGGCCGTCACCCCGGCGCGCGGTCCTGATCTGGTACGCACAGACGACACCTCTCCAGCTTGCGGGCTTCCGGCGATCCCGCACAGTACCCGGGCCGGGTTTCGGCGTTTCGTGGCGTCTGGAGAATGGCGCGAGGCAGATTGGTCGGATGACCGAAACCGCTCCCGCGCTCCGCCTCGGCACCACCGCCGGCCGGGGCACGCTGCTCGCGGCGGTGCTCGCCTCCGGCATGGTCTTCCTCGACAGCACCGTGGTCAACGTGGCGCTGCCCCGGCTCGGGGCCGACCTCGACGCCACCGTGTCGGGTCTGCAATGGACGATCAACGGCTACCTGCTGACGCTCGCCGCGTTCGTGCTGCTCGGCGGGGCGCTCGGGGACCGGTTCGGGCGGCGGCGGGTCTTCCTGCTCGGGGTGGCCTGGTTCACCGTGGCCTCGCTGCTCTGCGGGCTGGCCCAGGAGACGTCGTGGCTGGTGGCGGCCCGGTTCCTCCAGGGCGTCGGGGGCGCCCTGCTCACCCCGGGCTCGCTGTCGGTGCTCCAGGCCAGCTTCCACCCGGACGACCGGGGCCGGGCGATCGGCGCCTGGTCCGGGCTCTCCGGCGTGTCGACAGCGCTCGGCCCGTTCGTCGGTGGCTGGCTGATCGACGCGCTCTCCTGGCGGTGGATCTTCTTCCTGAACGCCCCGCTGGCCGTGCTGGTGGTGCTGGCCGCGCTGCGTTGGGTGCCGGAGAGCCGGGACGAGAACGCCTCCCGTACCGAGGGGCCGGGCCGGCGGCGCCGGCGCTTCGACGTGCTGGGCGCGTTGCTCGGCGCCCTCGCCCTGGCCGGCGTCACGTACGCCCTGATCGACGCCCCGGCGCGCGGCCTGGACTCGCCGCCGGTGCTGGTCGCGGCGCTGCTCGGGGTGGCCGGCACGGTCGTGTTCGTGCTGGTGGAGCGGCGCCGCGGGGACACCGCCATGCTGCCCACCGGGCTGTTCTCCAGCCGGCTCTTCTCGGTACTGAACGTCTTCACCGTGGTGGTCTACGCCGCACTCGGCGGCTTCACCTTCTTCTTCTCCGTCTACCTGCAGAACGTGGTCGACTGGTCGGCGTTCCGCACCGGGATCGCGTTGCTGCCGATGACCCTGCTGCTGATGGCGGGTAGCGCCCGGGCCGGAGCGCTGGCCGCCCGGATCGGCCCGCGGCTGCCGCTGCTCGTCGGGCCGCTGGTCGCCGCGGCCGGCCTGCTGCTGCTGCGCGGGGTCGGTCCGGGCGCGTCGTACTGGCGGGACGTGCTGCCCGGGGTGGTGCTGTTCGGGGCGGGGCTGACCCTGGTGGTGGCGCCGCTGACCGCGTCGGTGCTGGCCGCCGTGGCGGACCGGTTCGCCGGCGTGGCCAGCGGCTTCAACAACGCGGCCGCCCGCGCCGGCGGGCTGCTCGCGGTGGCCGCGCTGCCGCTGCTGGTCGGGCTCTCCGGCAGCGGCTACGAGCAGCGCGGCGAGCTGACCGACGCGTACCGGGGTGCGCTGCTCTGGTGTGCCGGGCTGCTGGCGGCCGGCGCGGTGCTGGCCGGTCTGCTGATCCACCGGCCGCCCCGGGCGGCGCCGCCGGCGCAGCCCTGTCACACCCTGCCGGTGTCCACTCCGCCCGAGCGGCGCGACGGCACCCCGCGGCGCCACCGCGGGGAGTGAACGGGGGCCGGTGAAGACTTTCTTGACCGAACGATCTAGAAACGGTTAAGGTCGAGCCGTGGCAAGGACCAAGGAGTTCGATCCGGACGCGGCGCTGCGGGCGGCGCTCGACCTGTTCTGGGAGCGGGGGTACGAGGCGACCTCGATGGCCGACCTGGTCGAGCATCTGGGCGTCGCCCGAGCGAGCATCTACGCGACGTTCGGCAACAAGCACGACCTCTATCTCAAGGCCCTCGACCGGTACGGCGAGCTGGTCGACCCCCACCTGCTGCGCGATCTGTCGCAGCCGGGTCCGGCGCTGCCGGCCGTACGGGCGCTCGTCGAGCGATACGCGTCCGAGGCCGGCGACGACAGCGGCCGGCGTGGCTGTTTCATCGTCAACACGGCAGTGGAGGTCGCGCCGCACGACCGCCAGGCGGCGCGTCGCGTGGCGGCGAGCTGGGACTACCTGGAAGCCGCGCTGACCTCCGCGTTGATTCGAGCGCAGGCCCAGGGCGAACTCGCGCCGGGCAGGGACCCCCGGGCCCTCGCCCGGCTCCTGCTCGTGCTGCTGCAGGGGATCCGGGTGGTCGGCAAGGTGTCGGCCGAGCCGCGGCGGCTGCGGGACGCCGCCACCCAGGCGCTGGCCCTGCTCGACTGACGACGGGCCGCCGGAGCGGACGCTGATCGCCCGCCGGCTCACCACCGCCGGGATCCGTGCCCGGTGGCTCGGTGTCGACGTTCCTTCTCGGTTCCTGCCGCACCAATTCCTGCGCCGAAACTGGACCGATCGGTCCCGAATGAGGGTGAGTGACGGATGGCGACAACGGTCCCCGACCTACCGCCGGACAGGCTCGGCTCGGCGCCGCACCGCCGTGGCCCGTGGCCGCCACCCGGTCGCGCGGGCCACGACGGTGAGCCGGGGAAGCCGGCGAACGGCCGGGCCTTCGCCCTGCTCGCCACCGTGCAGACAACCCTGATCTTCACGATCACCGTCATCTCCGTACCGCTGCCGGTGATCGGCCGAGAGTGGGGGCTGGGTGGGTCCAGCCTGGTCCTGCTCAGCGCCGCCTACGGGTTGTCCTTCAGCGGCCTGTTGCTGTTCGGCGGGCGGCTCGCGGACCGCTACGGCGGACGCCGGACGGTCACCGCCGGTCTGGTCGTCTTCGGGGCCGCGTCGTTGGTGGCCGCCCTCGCTCCCGGGAGCGCGACCCTCACCGCCGCCCGCTTCGCCCAGGGCGTGGGCGCCGCCCTCGTCGCGCCGGCAGCCGTCGCGGTGCTGCGACGGCTGTTCCCGGACCCGGTCGGTCACGGCCGGGCGATGGCGACCTGGGGCGGGTTGTCGGTGCTCGGTGCGACGTTGGGGAGTCTCCTCTCCGGGATCGTCGCCACCTGGTTGTCGTGGCGATGGCTGTTGGCGGTTCCGCTGGTGGTCGCCGGGGTGGCCGCGGTGGCGACGCCGCGGTCACTGCCCGCCGACACCCGGTGCGGCCGGGCCGCGCTCGACCTGCCGGGCGCGTTGCTCGCCACCGCGGGCATCACGCTGCTCAGTTTCGGCCTGGTGGTGACCGGCGAACACGCGTGGACCTCGGCGATGGTGCTGGCCCCGCTGGCCTCGGGCCTGCTCCTGCTCGGCGCGTTCGTCGCGGTCGAACGGCGTCATCCCGACCCACTCCTGCCGATCTCCTTCCTGGCTGATCCCCGGCGGGCGACCGCGCTGCTCGTGATCGCCCTGTCCGCGGCCGGAACCGCTGTCGTCTCCCTCCTGCTGGTTCTGTACCTCCAACAGATCCGGGACTGGACGCCGCTGCGTACCTCGCTGGCGTTCGGTCCGTACGCGGTGGTCCTCGTCGTCGTCGGGCGGCTGTCCGGGCGGCTCATCGTCCGATGGGGAGCCGGACGCACGACGTCCACCGGGCTCGCGTTGGCGGCCGGCGGCCTGCTCCTGCTGGCCGGTCTGGACCTGCGAACCGGCTACCTCCCCGGTCTGCTACCCGGCCTCGTTCTCCTGCCGGCGGGAGTCGCGTTGTCCTTCTCCGCTGGGTCGGTGCTCGCCCTGGCCGACGTACGACCGCGGCAAGCGGGGCTGGCCGGTGGCGTGTTGAACACGGCGATGGAGGTGGGACCAACGGCAGGACTCGCCCTGCTGACCGCGGTCGCCGCGGCGCGCACCGCGTACCTGGAAGCCGGCGGTGCCGGCCCACCGAACGCGACCACCAGTGGGTACGCCTGGGCCTTCGGCGCCGCCGGGCTCGCCTTCGCCGCACTGGCCGCGGTCACCGCGGTGACCGGACGCACCCGCCCCCATCGGCCCGGCTGACCGACCACGACGACCTCGGCCGGCGGCGGATCACCCGTCGCCTCGGCCGACGGCGCTCACGCAGCGCGAACCGCGCTGATCCCACACCCAGAAGGAGTTCCACGTGACCGCACAGTTCACCGGCAAGGTCGCCCTCGTCACCGGCGGCGGCGCAGGAATCGGCCAGGCCGTCGCCCGGGCGTTCGCCCGCGAGGGAGCGGCCGTCGTGGTGGCGGGCCGTACGCGCGGCTCGCTCGACGAAACCGTCAAGCTCATCGAGGCCGAGGGTGGCCGCGCCTGGGCCGTCACCGCCGACGTCACCCGCTCGGCCGACCTGGCCCGCCTGGTGGCCGAGACCACCAGTCGCTACGGCGGGCTCGACATCGCTGTCAACAACGCCGGCATCCTGGCCGCGGTCGGCCCGGTCGGCGACGTCGACGAGGAGCAGTGGCACCAGCTGGTCGCGGTGAACCTCACCGGCACGCTGCTGTCGATGAAGCACGAGATCGCCCACATGCGGGCCCACGGTGGCGGCGTCATCGTCAACGTCGCCTCGAACCTCGGCGCCCATGCCCGGCTGGCCGGGCTCGGCGCGTACGTCGCGACCAAGGCCGCGGTGAGTGCGCTGACCCGCAACGCCGCACTGGACCACATCCGGGAGGGGATCCGGATCAACAGCGTCAGCCCCGGACCGATGGACACCGGGATGTCTCTCCTGCCCGGGGAGAGCCCCGCCGACCGGGCCGACCGGATGGCGGCACAGCTGCCGATCGGCCGCGTCGGCACCCTCGACGAGGTCGCCGCGGCGGTGCTGTACCTGGCCTCGCCCGACGCCGGCTTCGCTGTCGGCACCGACCTGGTGTTCGACGGCGGAGCCGCCGCCTAGCGCCACCGCCGCCCGCGCGGGTCGGGGTGCCGGACCTGCTCCGGCACCCCGACCTCGCGCGGCAGGGTCGGTCCCACGGCGTGCCCCGAGGGGCTGCCCGGGTCAGTCGCGGGCGCGGTTGACGGCGCTGGTGACGGCCTTGATCGAGGCGGTGACGATGTTGGCGTCGGTGCCGACGCCCCACACCGTCCGCCCATCCACCTCGCACTCGACGTACGCGGCGGCCTGCGCGTCCCCACCCGAGGAGAGCGCGTGCTCGTGGTAGTCGAGCACCCGGACCGCCACGTCGACGGACTGGAGCGCGTTGACGTACGCGTCGATGGGGCCGTTGCCGACCGCGGTCAGTGACCGCCGCTGCCCGCCGAGACCCACCTGGGCCTCGATCTCGACCTTGCCCTCGGCGGTGCCGATGGCGTAGCCGGCGAGCGTGACCGCCGGGTCGCGCTGGTGGTCGAGGAGGTAGTTCTCGGCGAAGATCTGCCACATCGCGCCCGGCTCGACCTCGCCGCCGGAGTGGTCGGTGACCTGCTGGACCACGCCGGAGAACTCGATCTGGAGCCGGCGCGGCAGGTCGAGCTGGTGCTCGGTCTTCATGATGTACGCGACGCCGCCCTTGCCGGACTGCGAGTTGACCCGGATGACCGCCTCGTAGGTGCGGCCCAGGTCCTTCGGGTCGATCGGCAGGTAGGGCACCGCCCAGGGGTGCTCGTCGACCGGCACCCCGGCCGCGGCGGCGTCCGCCGCGAGCGCGTCGAAGCCCTTCTTGATCGCGTCCTGGTGCGAGCCGGAGAAGGCGGTGTAGACCAGGTCGCCGGCGTACGGGTGACGCTCGTGCACCGGCAGCTGGTTGCAGTACTCGACGGCCCGCTTGATCTCGTCGATGTTGGAGAAGTCGATCATCGGGTCGATGCCCTGGGAGAACAGGTTCAGCCCCAGGGTGACCAGGTCGACGTTGCCGGTGCGCTCGCCGTTGCCGAACAGGCAGCCCTCGATCCGGTCGGCGCCGGCCAGCAGCCCCAGCTCGGCGGCGGCCACCCCGGTGCCCCGGTCGTTGTGCGGGTGCAGGCTCAGCACCAGGCTGTCCCGGCGCGGCAGGTGCCGGTGCATCCACTCGATGGAGTCGGCGTAGACGTTCGGCATCGCCATCTCGACCGTCGCCGGCAGGTTGATGATCAGCTTCCGGTCCGGGGTCGGGTCGATCACCTCGATGACCTTGCTGCACACCTCCAGCGCGTACTCCAGCTCGGTGCCGGTGTACGACTCCGGCGAGTACTCGTAGTGGATGTCGGTGTCCGGGGTGTGGATCTCGGCGTACTTCTGGCACAGCCGGGCGCCGGTGGTGGCGATGTCGGTGATGCCGTCGCGGTCCAGCCCGAACACCACCCGGCGCTGGAGGGTGGAGGTCGAGTTGTAGAAGTGCACGATCGCCCGCTTCGCGCCGCGCAGCGACTCGAAGGTCCGCTCGATCAGGTGCTCCCGGCACTGGGTCAGCACCTGGATGGTGACGTCGTCCGGGATCAGGTCCTGCTCGATCAGCTGCCGGACGAAGTCGTAGTCGGTCTGGCTGGCCGAGGGGAAGCCGACTTCGATCTCCTTGTAGCCCATCTGCACCAGGAGCTGGAACATCCGGCGCTTGCGCTCGGGCGACATCGGGTCGATCAGCGCCTGGTTGCCGTCCCGCAGGTCGACCGCGCACCAGCGGGGCGCGGCCTCGACGTGCCGGGTGGGCCAGGTGCGGTCCGGCAGGTCGAGCCGGAACTGCTGCTGGTAGGGCAGGTAGCGGTGGAACGGCATCCGGCTGGGGCGCTGCCGGGCGATCGGATCGGTCTCGGCGTCGGTGACGGGTTGAGCCATTGGCGTGCTGCTCCCTGGGAACATGTGGCGTCAGCAATCGGAAGGTGTCGGCGCGCGGCTGGGCGACGGTGCCCGGTGGGCCGAGAAGAAGTTCGGATGTGCTGGACGGCGCGGTTCGACTCCGCGACGAGGTGCCGGCCGGTCAGGCCTCGTCGCGGCAGCCAAGGAGAAGGAACGCCCGCCACATGACAAGGTCACCCTATGTGGTGGTAGGGGCAGTGGGAAGGCAGGTCCGGATTATGGGACCGGGCTCACTGCCGCCTCGGTGGCCTCCGCGCCCAGCCGTGGCGTCCGCCCCGCCCAGGCGACCACGGGCACGATCGCCAGCCCGACCAGGGCGAAGATCGCCGCCGTCGGGTACCAGCCCCAGCCGCCGGTGGTCACCCCGAGCGCGGTCAGCCCGGCCGGGGCGATCAGGAACTGCAGCTGACTGCCGAGCCGGAACGCACCCACGTACGCGCCGCGCTGGGCGGCCGGCGGCAGGGTGGCGGTGAGCCCCCAGGTGCCGGCCGACTCGACCAGTTCGGCCACGATCAGCAGCGTCGCGGCGGCCACCAGCACCACCACGGTGAGCGTGCCACGGGTCGCCCCGGAGATCGGCAGGACCAGGCAGAACAGGGCGATCAACAGGGCGCCCCGGCGGGACGCCCGGGCGGCCCCCGGCGCGGTGTCGGCGCCCCGGCTGGCGCGTACCTGGAGCAGCACGATCAGCACCGTGTTGAGCAGCACCAGCCCGGCGATCAGCGTCTTCGGGGCGTCGGTGTGGGTGAGGATCCAGAGCGGCATCACCGTCAGGTAGAGCGTCTGGTGCGCGGTGAGCAGCCCGGACAGCAGGGACACCGCCATGAACGGGCGGTCCCGTAGCACGGCGAACCGGCTCATCGGCCGTTCCGGCCGGGCGGCCTCGGGCAACCGGGGCAGCCGCCGCACGAAGATCGCGGTCACCAGGAACACCGCCGCGATGAACCAGACCATCGCCCGGTACGCCACGATGGTGTCCACCGCCAGCACCAGGCCGCTGATCACCGCGCCCAGCCCGAACCCGACGTTCAGCGACGAGCGCTGGTACGCCATCGCGGTGACCCGCTCGGCCGGTGGCAGCGCGTTGATCGAGTAGACCTGCCGGGCCACGCCGGTCGCGGCGTCCACGGCGGCCAGCGCCACCACCACGGCGAGGAACCCGGCGAACCCGCCGACGAACGGGTACGTCGCGAAGAGCGCCGCGTCCAACACCAGGCCGAGCATCCAGACCCGCTGCGGGCCGTACCGGTCGGTGAGTCCGCCCAGCGGCACCGTGCCCAGCAGCGACACGCCCGCGGCGATCGACAGGCCCAGCCCCACCTGGGCCGCGCTGAGCCCGAGCGCCCGGGTGAAGAAGACCGCGCTGCCGGCCTGGAACAGGCCGTGGCCGACGGCGTACACCATGGCCTGCGCGGCCAGGGCGCGGGTCAACCCGGCCGGTGGTACGACGTGCTGGACGGCGGTGCGGATGCTGTCTCTTGCCCCCATGACCGGCGAGTGAACAGGGGACCCGAGGATCCGTCGAGCCTTTTAGGCTGAAGCGAATTCTGCCTCCGGGGGTGCGCGTGTCCGAGTTGCGGTTCGGTCCGGCCGACGTCGCGGGCGTACGGTTCACCGTCTCCCCGGTGGCCGAGACGGTGACCAGCATGTGGGCGCTGGACCAGCCGGTCCGACACGGCGTGCACCTGCCCTGGATCGACCGGGCCCGGACGACGCTGCGCCGCCCGGCGGTGGCCGTCCGGGTCCGGCCGCTGGTCGAGCTGACCCGCCCCCGCTGCTGGCTGCCCGACTTCCTCACTCCGGCGGCGGCCCGGCCGGACGTGACGCTGGCCGAGCAACTCGAGCAGATCGCCGCCACGGCGCCCGAGGTCGTGGTGCGGGACCTGCTGGCGACCACCCCGAAGCGCCCGCTGAACCCGTTCGGTCGCGCCCTGCTCGCCGACCCCGTCGGGCTGCTGCCGCAGCTCGTCGACGCGGTCCGCACCTGGTACGAGGAGGCGATCGCGCCGGACTGGCCGCGGATGCGCGCCCTGCTGGCAGCGGACGTCGCCCACCGGGCCGGTCAGCTCGCCGACGGCGGCGCCGGCCGACTCTTCGATCAGCTCCACCCGAGTCTGCGCTGGCTCGGCGACCGGGTGGTCAGCGACGATCCGTTCGAGCGGGACTTCGACCTGGGCGGCCGCGGGCTGGCACTCAACCCGGGCATCTTCACCGACCGGCGGGTGCTGTGGAACCTGCTGGAGGACTCGCCGCCGGCCGGGACGTACCCGGTCCGGGCGGTGGGCACCCTGTGGGAGGCGACGCCGACACCACCCGGCGACGCGCTGGGCCGCGTGGTCGGTACGGGTCGGGCCGCGCTGCTGCACCTGCTCGACTCGCCGGCCACCACCACCGACCTGGCCCGGCGTACCGGCATGTCGGGCGGCAACGTGTCGCAACACCTGGCCGCACTGCACGCCGCCGGCCTGGTCGCCCGGTTCCGGGACGGCAGGTACGTCTTCTACCGCAACACCGAGGCCGCCCTGGTCCTGCTCCGGGCCAGCCGTGGCGGGTGATCGACCGCCCGACGCGGCCGTTCAGCCGAGCAGCAGCGCCTCGAGCGGCCGCCGGCGGCGCAGACCGGTTTCCTGGGCGAGCAGGTCCGCGGGGAGCGCGCACGGGTCGCCGAGCCGGCCGACCGCGACCACCACCAGGGGCCGGATCCCGGCGGCCAGATCCAGCTCGGCGGCGAGGCGGGCCTGGTCGAAGCGGACGAGTTGGTGCACGTACAGGCCGAGCGCGGTGGCCTGGACGGTCAGGTGGGCCACCGCCTGGCCGAGGTCGTACCCGGCCTGCTCGGGGTCGCCGCCGGTGTGCGCGCCCAGCACCAGTGCGGCGGCGTGCCGCGCCCAGCGCTGGTCGCCGTCCGGGAGGCTCACCAGGATCCGCTTCCAGGTGTCGTCGTCGCGGTGGCCGAGCGCGAACCGCCATGGCTGGGCGTTGTCGGCCGAGGGTGCCCAGCGGGCCGCCTCCAGCAACGACGCCGCCTCGGCCGGGGTCAGCTCCGCGGTCGGATCGAACGAGCGGGGACTCCAGCGGATCGCGAGCAGCGGGGTGAGGTCGGCCATGGAGAGAGCGTCCCCTATGGGCATTCCACCCCTACCGGGCGGGATGGCCAAATGTGGGCAATCGCACCCGTAACGGGATGGAGATCAGAGCGTTCCGGCGCTCGGGCTGCCCGACGGCTCGGGCGGCGGCGGGGAGGCGGTGCCGAGCGGCTCGCCGTCCACCACCGGCCCCGCCAACTGCACCGTGGCCGGCGCGGGGGCGGGCGCCCCGGCCAGGACGAGCGTCCCGGACTCCGTCCGGACCGCGGTGGGGGTGCCGTCCTGGTCGTAGCAGTAGATGCCGACGTCCAGCGGCGGGTTGATCGATGCCGAGGTGCTCTCCACCGCGTAACAGGCGCCGGTGGCGCCGGGCGGCGGGGCGGCCGGGGAGACGGCCAGCGGGGCGCGCCGATCGGTGAGCACGGCCAGCCAGTCGGTGAACGGGTGCTGCACCCGTGGGTCCAGTCGGCGGGGGAGGCCGTCGTCCGGGTCGCCGAGACGTACGCAGCTCGGCGGCTCGGGCCGGCCGGCCGACGGCAGGGCGCACTGGAAGAGCCCGTCGGCGGTGGCGGCGATCGAGACGTCGGCGGTGCCGCCGAGCGCCCCACCCGGCACGTCCACCCGCCAGCTGCCGTCGTTCGCGCTGGTCGGGGCGGGCGGCGGCGTGGCCGGCTGGTCGGCGGTGCAGGCGGCGAGGACGGCCGGCAGGGCCAGCGCGAGCGGGCCGGCCAGGCGTCGGGCCGGGCGGAGGTGGGCGTGCACCCGGTCATTCTGGGCCGCCCGCCCGGGCCGTGGGGACCCGTGTGGCGGCAGCCCGCCCGGCGTGTCGCGCGCCACGCCACGGGGTGCCCGCCGGCCGGATCGTGGGATCACCCGACCCGGCGGCGCGGGCCGCCCGATACGCTGAGGGCGTCTGACACGCGCCGCCGGCCCCGGTGCCGGCGGCGTCGGCACGCTCAGGGTCACTGGAGGGAGCGCACCGTCGTGGCACTCGTGGTGCAGAAGTACGGCGGGTCCTCCGTCGCCAACGCCGAGCGGATCAAGCGGGTGGCCGAGCGCATCGTCGCGGCCCGCAAGGCCGGCGACGACGTGGTGGTGGTGGTCTCCGCCATGGGCGACACCACCGACGAGCTGCTCGACCTGGCCAACCAGGTCAGCCCGCTGCCCCCGGGCCGTGAGCTGGACATGCTGCTCACCGCCGGCGAGCGCATCTCGATGGCGCTGCTCGCCATGGCGATCCACAACCTGGGCTACGAGGCCCGCTCGTTCACCGGCTCGCAGGCCGGCGTGATCACCACCTCGGTGCACGGCCGGGCCCGGATCATCGACGTCACCCCGGGTCGGCTCAAGGGCGCGATCGACGAGGGCGCGGTGGTCATCGTGGCCGGCTTCCAGGGCGTCTCGCAGGACACCAAGGACGTCACCACGCTCGGCCGGGGTGGTTCCGACACCACCGCCGTGGCGCTCGCCGCCGCGCTGAACGCGGACGTCTGCGAGATCTACACCGACGTCGACGGCGTGTTCAGCGCCGACCCACGGATCGTCCCGAACGCCCGGCACATCAAGCAGATCACCTACGAGGAGATGCTCGAACTCGCCGCCTGCGGCGCGAAGGTGCTGCACCTGCGTAGCGTGGAGTACGCCCGCCGGGCGGGGTTGCCGATCCACGTCCGTTCGTCATACTCGACCAACACCGGCACGATGGTCACCGGATCGATGGAGGACCTTCCTGTGGAGCAAGCACTGATCACCGGGGTCGCCCACGACCGCAGCGAAGCCAAGATCACCATCGTGGGGGTGCCGGACGAGCCGGGCGCCGCCGCGCGGATCTTCGACACGGTGGCCGGTGCCGAGATCAACATCGACATGATCGTGCAGAACGTCTCCACCGAGGGCACCGGGCGTACCGACATCTCCTTCACCCTGCCCAAGACCGACGGCCCCACCGCGATGGCCGCGCTCAGCAAGATCCAGGAGTCGGTCAAGTTCAAGGGCCTGCTCTACGACGACCACGTGGGCAAGGTGTCGCTGATCGGCGCCGGCATGCGGTCGCACCCGGGCGTGGCGGCCGGCTTCTTCGCCGCGCTCGGCCAGGCCGGCGTCAACATCGAGATGATCTCCACCTCCGAGATCCGGGTCTCCGTGGTCTGCCGGGACACCGACCTCGACGCCGCCGTGCGCGCCATCCACGACGCCTTCGACCTGGGCGGCGACACCGAAGCCGTGGTCTACGCGGGGACGGGACGGTAGCGCCCGTGGCGCCGCTGCCCACCCTCGCCGTGGTCGGCGCGACCGGGGCCGTCGGCACGGTGATGTGCGAACTGCTCACCGGTCGCCGGAACGTCTGGGGCGAGATCCGGCTGCTCGCCTCCGAACGCTCCGCCGGCAAGGTGGTCCGCTGCCGCGGCGAGGACCTCACCGTCCAGGCGGTCACGCCGGAGGCGTTCGACGGGGTCGACGTGGCGATGTTCGACGTGCCGGACGACGTCTCGGCGCACTGGGCCCCGATCGCGGTCAGCCGCGGCGCGGTCGCCGTGGACAACTCCGGAGCCTTCCGGATGGATCGCGACGTCCCGCTGGTGGTCCCCGAGATCAACCCGGAGCAGGTGCGCAACCGGCCGAAGGGGATCATCGCCAACGCCAACTGCACCACCCTCACGATGATCGTCGCGGTCGCCCCGCTGCATCGCGAGTACGGCCTGCGCGAGCTGGTGCTCGCCTCGTACCAGGCGGCCTCCGGCGCGGGTCAGGCCGGTGTGGACACGCTGCACGCCCAGCTCGGCAAGATCGCCGGCGACCGGGGGCTCGGGTCCCGCCCGGGCGACGTACGCCAGGCGGTCGGCGACGAACTCGGCCCCTTCCCCGCGCCGCTGGCGCTGAACGTGGTGCCCTGGGCCGGCTCGCCGGCCGACGCCGGCTGGTCGTCCGAGGAGCTGAAGCTGCGCAACGAGTCGCGCAAGATCCTCGGGCTGCCCGACCTCAAGGTCTCCGCGACCTGCGTACGGGTGCCGGTGGTGACCGGCCACTCGGTGGCGGTGCACGCCGTCTTCGCCACCGAGGTCGACGCCGAGGGCGCCCGCGAGGTGCTGCGCAACGCGCCCGGGGTGATCCTGGTCGACGACCCGGCTTCCGGCGAGTTCCCGATGCCGATCGACGCGGTGGGCACCGACCCGTCCTGGGTCGGCCGGATCCGCCGCGCCGTCGACGACCCCCGCGCGCTGGACTTCTTCGTCACCGGCGACAACCTCCGCAAGGGCGCCGCCCTGAACACCGCCCAGATCGCCGAACTCCTCGCCACCGAGTTCACCCCCCGCTGACC
>NZ_QGSW01000278.1:0-21982 GCF_003176715.1 Micromonospora sp. S4605 | reverse complement strand
GGCGGGAGCGCCGGCGGCGGGAGCGGCCTGGGCGGTCGCTGCCGAGGCGATCGCGGTCGGGGCGGTCGCACCGGCGGGAGCGGTCGGGGCGGTCGGGGTGGTCGCACCGGCGGCGGCGGGCGTCGTGGCGTCCAGGGCGGCGGGCAGCGCGGCCAGGAACGCGTCGACCTGGGCGGCGGTGAGGATCAGCGGCGGGGCGAGCCGGACCACGCCGGGTTGCACCGGGTTGACCAGGAAGCCGGTCTCCCGCAGCGCCTCGGCCAGCACCGCCGCGACCGGGGCGGTGAGCACCACACCGAGCAGCAGGCCGGCGCCGCGCACCTCGCCCACCAGCGGGTGGCCGAGCGCCTCGATGCCCCGGCGCAGCCGCTCGCCGACCCGCTTGACGTGGTCGAGCAGCCCATCGCCGGCGATCGTGCTCACCACCGCGAGCGCGGCCGCGCAGCTGACCGGGTTGCCGCCGAAGGTGGTGCCGTGCGAGCCGGGGCGGAGCAGCTCGGCGGCCCGCCCGAAGGCCAGGCAGGCGCCCAGCGGCAGCCCGCCGCCGAGCCCCTTGGCCAGGGTGACCACGTCGGGGTCGACGCCCTCGGCCTGGTGGGCGAACCAGTGCCCGGTGCGCCCGATCCCGGTCTGCACCTCGTCGAGGACCAGCAGCGCGCCGTGCCGGGCGGTGATCCGCCGGGCGGCGGCCAGGTAGCCGGCCGGCGGGACGACCACGCCGTTCTCGCCCTGGATCGGCTCCAGGATCACCATCGCGGTGGCGTCGGTGACCGCCGCCTCCAGCGCGGCGACGTCGCCGTAGTCGACGTGGGTGACCTCGCCGGGCAGCGGCCGGAACGGGTCGGCCTTGGCCGGCTGGCCGGTGAGCGCCAGCGCGCCCATGGTGCGGCCGTGGAAACCGCCCCGGGTGGCGACCACGTGGCTGCGGCCGGTCAGCCGGGAGAGCTTGAACGCCGTCTCGTTGGCCTCCGCGCCGGAGTTGGCGAAGAAGACCCGACCGGGGCGGCCGGCGAGCGCCAGCAGCAGCTCCGCGAGGGCCACCGGCGGCTCGGCGACGTAGAGGTTGGAGACGTGTCCGAGCGTCGCGACCTGCCTGGACACGGCGGCCACCACGGCCGGGTGGGCGTGGCCGAGGGCGTTCACCGCGATCCCGCCGACCAGGTCGACGTACTCCCGGCCGGCCTCGTCGACCACGACCGCGCCGGAGCCGGCGACCAGGGCCAGCGGCGGCGTGCCGTAGTTGTCCATCATGGCCTGCGACCAGCGCTCGACGAGGGTGCTCATGCCGGCACGGAACCTTCCTTGTTGGCGACCGCGGGGCCTGGCCGCTCCGCTCCCGCACCCGGCGCGCTCACGACCATGGTGCCGAACCCCTCGGAGGTGAAGACCTCGAGCAGGGTGGAGTGGGCGACCCGGCCGTCGACCACGTGCGCGGCGGGCACACCGTGGCGCACCGCGCGCAGGCAGGCTTCCATCTTGGGGACCATCCCCGACTCCAGGCGCGGCAGCAGCTTCGCCAGGTCGTCGGTGCTGATCTCGGAGACCAGGCTGTCGGTGTCCGGCCAGTCGGCGTAGAGGCCGGGCACGTCGGTGAGGACGACCAGCTTGCGCGCGGCCAGGGCGACCGCGAGCGCGGCGGCGGCGGTGTCGGCGTTGAGGTTGTGCAGCACCCCGTCGACGTCCGGGGCGACGGTCGAGATCACCGGGATCCGGCCGGCCGCGATCAGGTCGGTGACCGCCGAGACGTCGACCGACTCCACGTCGCCGACCTGCCCGACGTCGACCGGCTGGCCGTCGACGTACGCGGGCCGGCGCACCGCGGTGAACAGCCCGGCGTCCTCGCCGGAGAGGCCGACCGCGAACGGGCCGTGCGCGTTGATCAGCCCGACCAGTTCCCGGCCGACCTGGCCGACCAGCACCATCCGGACGACGTCCATCGCCTCCGGGGTGGTGACCCGCAGGCCGCCGCGGAACTCGCTGTCGATGCCGAGGCGGCCGAGCATGGCGGAGATCTGCGGCCCGCCGCCGTGCACCACCACCGGCTTCAGGCCGGCGTAGCGGAGGAAGACCATGTCCGCGGCGAAGGCGCGTTGCAGCTCGGGGTCGACCATGGCGTTGCCGCCGTACTTGACCACGACGGTGGAGCCGGAGAAGCGGGCCAGCCAGGGCAGCGCCTCGATCAGCGTGGCGGCCTTGGCCTGGGCGCGGGTGAGGTCGGTGGTCAGGCTCATGTCGAGTAGGCCGAGTTCTCGTGCACGTACGCGTGGGAGAGGTCGTTGGTCCAGATGGTGGCCGCGGCGTCGCCGGCGTGCAGGTCGATCCGGATGGTGACGTCCCGCCCGCTGAGGTCGACCTTCGACCGGTCCTCGGCGGCGGCGCCGGAGCGGCAGACCCAGACCTCGTTGACCGCGACGTCGATCCCGTCGGGCTCGAAGGCGGCGCCGGTGGTGCCGACGGCGGCGAGGATCCGGCCCCAGTTCGGGTCGTTGCCGAACAGCGCGGTCTTGACCAGGTTGTTGCGGGCCACCGCCCGGCCGACCTCGACCGCGTCGTCCTCGCTGGCCGCGCCGACCACCTCGACCGCGATCTGCTTGGTGGCGCCCTCGGCGTCGGCGACGAGTTGCTGGGCCAGGTCGTGGGCGACCGTTGTGACCGCCGCGGTCAGCTCGGCCACGCCGGGCGTGCTGCCGCTGGCGCCGCTGGCCAGCAGCAGCACTGTGTCGTTGGTGGACATGCAGCCGTCGGAGTCGACCCGGTCGAAGGTGACCCGGCACGCCTCGCGCAGCGCGGCGTCGAGCATCTCCGGCCCGGCCACCGCGTCGGTGGTCAGCACGCAGAGCATGGTGGCCAGCCCCGGGGCCAGCATGCCGGCGCCCTTGGCCATCCCGCCGACGGTCCAGCCGCTGCCCCGGGCCACCGCGGTCTTCGGCCGGGTGTCGGTGGTCATGATGGCCTCGGCCGCGGCGGCGCCGCCGTCGCGGGACAGCCCGCGCACCGCCTTGTTGACGCCGGAGAGCAGCGCGGCCATGGGCAGCCGCTCGCCGATCAGGCCGGTGGAGCAGACCGCCACCTCGCCGGCGCCCAGCATCAGCCGGGCGTTGGCGGCGCTGAGCGCGCCGGCGGTGTGTTCGGCGGTGGCGTGGGTGTCCTGGAAGCCGGCGGGGCCGGTGCAGGCGTTGGCGCCGCCGGAGTTGAGCACCACGGCGCGGACCACGCCGCCGCGGACCACCTGCTCGGTCCAGAGCACCGGTGCCGCCTTGACCCGGTTGGCGGTGAACACCCCGGCCACACCGGCGTCCGGGCCGTCGTTGACCACCAGCGCCACGTCACTGGCGCCGCTGGCCTTCAGTCCGGCCGCGACACCGGCGGCCCGGAACCCACGGGGAACGGTGACGGTCATGGCGCTACCCCCCAGACGGTGAGGCCGGTGGTCTCGGGCAGGCCGAGCATGAGGTTGGCGCACTGCACGGCCTGGCCGGCGGCGCCCTTTCCGAGGTTGTCCAGTGCGCTGACCACGATCGTCCGGCGGGAGTCGACGTCGACGGTGGCCTGCAGGTGGCAGGAGTTGGAGCCGAGGGTCGCGGCGGTGTGCGGCCAGCGCCCCTCGGGCAGCACGTGCACGAACGGCGCGTCCGCGTACGCCTCGGCGAGCACCGCCTGCGGATCGACGCCGCGGGCCGGCACGGCGGTGACGGTGGCCAGGATGCCGCGCGGCATCGGCGCGAGGACCGGGGTGAAGGAGAGGCTGGTGGCGCCGGTGGCCTGCTTGATCTCCGGCACGTGCTGGTGGGTACCGACCCGGTAGGGCGACAGGTCGCCCATCACCTCGCTGCCGAGCAGGTGCGGCTTGGCCGCCTTCCCGGCGCCCGAGGTGCCGGAGGCGGCCACCACGACCACGTCGGCCGGCTCGGCGGCGCCGGCGGCGATCAGCGGGGCCAGCGCGAGCGTGATGGCCGCCGCGTAGCAGCCGGTGTTGGCGACCCGGGTGGAGCCGGCGATCGCGGCCCGCTGCCCGGGCAGCTCCGGCAGGCCGTAGGTCCACCGGCCGGCGTGGGTGCCGCCGTAGTACTGCGCCCAGTCGTACGGGTCGGCCAGCCGGTGGTCGGCGCCGAGGTCGACCACCCGCACCTCGTCCGGCAGCTGGCTGGCCAGGGCCGCCGACTCGCCGTGCGGCAGGGCCAGGAAGACCAGGTCCGCGTCGGCCAGCGTCGCCGGGTCGGTCTCGGCGAGCACCAGGTCGAGCCCGGCGAGCTGCGGGTGGACGGCGTCGACCCGGTGCCCGGCCTGGCTGTGCGCGGTGGCCGCGACCAGCTCGAACTCCGGGTGCCCGGCCACCAGGCGGAGCAGCTCGCCGCCGGCGTAGCCGCTGGCCCCGGCGACCGCGACTCGGATACCCATACTCACCTCCGCATGACTATGCATCAACGCTAGCAATGATGATCGGTCACTGCAAGTTCATGCAGCCCAATGCATGAGAATGGGACGTGACGCCGGTCACACTCCGTCGCCCCGACCTCACTCGGTCGACACCCACGCAACCGGCGCGAAGAGGTGGGTGGGGTGGGACCGCGGGCCGTACCGGGCGGCGGTAGCGTTGCGCCACATTCGTCGCCGGTGGGCGGTCAGCCGTCGGCGGAACCGCTCGGGATCGTACGGAGGATGGCGCATGTCCCACGGCGAAGAGCCGCACCCGGCGCGCGACGAGCCGGCCGGGCGGCCGGGGTTCGAGACCACCCTGCGCGGCTACGACAAGCGGCAGGTCGACCGCTACGTCGAGCAGGTCGACGGCCGGCTCGCGACGCTGACCGCCGAGCGGGAACAGGCCACCGCCGAGATCCGGGCGCTCGATGGGCAGCTGCAGCGGCTCCGCGCCGAGCTGACCGAGTTGCGCCAGCGCCCGGCACAGCCGGAGCGGGCCTCCTTCAGCGACCTGGGGCCGATGGTCGAGCAGATCCTCGGGCTGGCCGAGAAGCAGGCCGAGGCGATCACCGGCGCCGCCGAGCAACGCGCCGGGGAGCTGCGGGCAGAGGCCGAGTCGGTGCTGGCGGCGGCCCGGGAGCGGGTCGCCGAGGCGCTGCGGGCCCTGGAGGAGGAGACCGCCGCCCGCCGCGCCGAGCAGGAGCAGGCGTACGCGGAGCGGCAGGCGGCGGCCGAGGCGGAGCTGGCCGAGACCCGTGCGGCCGCCGAGCAGGCCCGGGCCGAGGGCGAGGCCGCCCACCAGCACGCGATGCAGGAGGCGCAGCGGCTCAACGAGCAGAGCGCGCAGCAGGTCGAGCAGGCCCGCAACGCCGCCGAGGCGCTGACCAAGGCCGCCCGTACCCAGATCCAGCAGGAGGTCCAGGCGGCCCGCGCCCGCGGTCAGCAGGAGCTGACCCAGTGGCGGGCCGGCGTGGAGCGGGAGCTCACCGAGCGCCGCGCCGCGGTCGAGCAGGAGCTGGCCGACCAGCGCGCGGCCGTCGAGGAGGAGCTGACGTCGCTGATCGCCGAGTCCCAGCAGTACGCCACCGAGCTGCGCGAGCACGCCGACGAGCAGGACGCCGCGCACGCCGAACAGCTCGCCGCCGTCCAGCAGGAGATCACCGAGCGGCGGGAGGCGCTGGCTCAGCTCCGCGCCGAGCTGGAGACCGCCCAGCAGCAGCTCGTCCGGGCCCGCCAGGACTGCGCGGGCGCGGAGCGGGAGCTGGTGCAGCTGCAGCGGCGGCTCAGCGAGGTGCAGCGGGAACTGACCGACGAGGCGGCCCGGCTGGACGCGGCCCGGCAGGCCGCCGAGGCCGCCGAGCAGCACGCCCGGGAGGTCCGCGCCCGGGTGCGCCGCGAGGCGAAGCGGGTGGCCGACCTGGCCGCGGCGGCGGTGATGGCGGCGGCCGCGGGCGGCACCGAGACCGCGGAGTTCCCGGTGGTGGCGCCCCGCCGCGGCGACGCAGCCGCACGGCCGGCCGCGCTGGACTCGACCGCACCGGAGCCGGCCGCCCCGGACCCGATCGCGGCGGAGCCGACCGGATCGGAGCATGACGGGGCGGCGGTCACCGCGGCGGTGCCGGAGGCCGAGCGGCCCACTGCGGCGACCAGCGCGGTGGACGACGCGCCGGCCCACCCGGCCACCGTGGCGGCTGGACGGACGGATGCCGGCGACGCCGAGCCGACCGTGGGGCAGGCGGACGCCACGCCGGACGCCGAGCCGGCCGGGGCCGGCGCCACGCCGGACGCCGGGCGGACGGGCACCGCGGTGGCCGGCGAGGCCGCCCCGGACGCCGGGTGGGGACTCGCCGCGGCGGCGGGGCGGACCGGCGCCGGACGGTGGGGGGCCGGCGACGACCGGCAGCCCGCCGACCACGGCGGTCGGGCCGACGGCGACGGGGGGTCGCCCGTGGAGTGGTTCCCCCGGCCCGCGCCCCCGGTGGCCGAGGGCCACGACCGGCGCCCGGACGACGGTGCCGACCAGCGGCGCGACGGCGAGCCGGTGGTCACCGCCTGAGCGCCGGCCGGCGGGGTGGCGCCTCGGTCAGAGGCGCCCCTCCTCGACCGCGCGGGTCACCCAGGGGATGACCTCGTCCAGCATCTCGTCCAGCGAGGTGGTGGCGGTGAAGCCGAGCACCTCCCGGGACTTCGTCACGTCCGGCACCCGCTTCTGCACGTCGTACCGGTAGGGCTCGTCGGAGACGTACCGGAACGGCACGTCCGGGCCCTTGATCTTGTGCCAGATCAGCTCGGCCAGTTCGAGGACGCTGGTCGACTCCGGGGTGGAGAGGTTGAAGTCCTCGTTGCGGGCCGCCGGGTGCTCGATCGCGGTGGCGATGCCGCGGGCCAGGTCACCGCCGTAGGTGTAGTGCCGCACCTGGTTGCCCTCGCCGAGGATGTGCAGCGGGTCCTGCCCCTTGACGATCTTCTGCACCAGGTCGGGCACCACGTGCGACATGGCCAGCTTGACGTTGCCGGAGAGCACCTCGGCCTGGCCGAGCGCCCGCCCCTCGCCCACGCCGACGCAGTTGAACGGCCGGACGATGGTGTAGGGCAGCTGGTACTGCTCCCAGGCGGCCCGCGCGTAGTACTCCACGGCCAGCTTCTGGAAGCCGTACGACGACAGCGGTGGCGGGATGCGCCGCTCGTCCCCCTCGCGGCTGGGCCAGTGCTCGGTGGACTCGAACACCATCGAGGAGGACAGGTAGGTCACCTTGGCCAGCCGGCCCTCCCGGTGTGCCCGGATCGCCGCGTCGCAGGTGGCCGCCATGATCCGCTCGTTGGTGGCGAGCAGGTCGTAGGCGTACGCGTGGAAGTAGGAGATGCCGCCGATCATCGCCGCGCCGGCCACCAGGTGGTCGCAGTCGTCGAGCAGCTCGGTGAGCAGGTCGACGTCGCGGGCGTCGCCCTCGACGAAGCGGAACCGTGGGTGGTCGTCGTAGCTGTGGGTGACCGGTCCGTACTTGGAGAAGTTGTCGATCCCGACCACCTCGTGGCCGCGCCCGAGCAGTTCCTCCACCAGGTAGCCGCCGATGAAACCGGCCGAACCCGTCACCAGGACCTTCGCCACGTGCGCTCCTATCCAGTCTTCTCGTACTCGGTGCTGCCCCGGGGGTCCGGCTGGCGCGGCACGGCGACGGCGCCCGTCCGCGCGGCCAGCTTCTCCCGGCTCAGCCGTCGACCGTAGGCGAAGAAGTACCACCGCAGGTAGCCGGGGAGGAAGCGGCCCAGGTCGAAGTGGGACTCCCCGAGCGGACGGTCCAGCCAGATCGTCGGGATCTCGGCCACCGGCAGCCGCAACCGGTTGGCCTTGGCGGTCAGCTCCAGGCCGATCTCGAAGCCGGTGCGGGACTCGATCCCCACCTCCCGGACGAAGGCCGCGTCGTACGCCTTGAAGCTGTTGGTGGCGTCGCGGGTGCCGACCCGGGCGAACGTGTAGAGGGTGCGGCCGGCCCAGCGCGACAGCATCCGCTTCAGCCGGGGGCCGCCGACCTGCTGCCCGCCGGGCATGTATCGGGACGCCGCCGCGACCACCACCCCCCGGTCGACCAGCCGGGCCAGCTCGTCGATCTGGCGCGGGTCGTCGCAGCCGTCGGCCATGGTCACCACCACCACCGGGGCCCGGGCGGCGTCGATGCCGAACCGGATCGCGTTCGCCGGCCCGCGGCCGTACGTGTTGAGCACGGTGCGCACCCGCGGATCGGTGCGGGCCACCTCCGCGGCGTACGGGACGGTGGTGTCGTCGGGCATGTCGTGCACGATGAGCACCTCGGCGGGGAGCAGCACCTCCCGCAGCATCCGCTCCAGGCAGCGCAGGATCGCCGCGCCCTCGTTGTAGACCGGGACGATCACCGAGACGCGCGGCTTCACACCCGCACCCCCTGCCCGGTCAGCCCCCACATGTCGATCACCGGTTTGTCGGTCTCCAGCCGGGCGTACTGCTCGTGCGGCGCGGCGATGACCAGCAGGTCGGCGCGGCGCAGCACCTCGTCGAGGTCGACCAGCCGCTCGTCGGCCACGTACGGGTCGGTGCAGAGCGTCTCGCGGGTCTTCAGCGCCAGGATCTTGCGCAGCTTGTACGCCAGGCTCTCCCGCGGGTCGTCGCTGCCGCCCTTGAACGCCATCCCGAGGATGCCCACGGTCAGCTCGGACAGGTCGAACCGGTCCTCCAGCCGGGACACCAGGTAGAGCGGCAACCCCTCGTTGATCAGCATCGCCGAGTGGCCGAGCACGAAGTTGTTCCGGTTGAACGCGGCCAGCTGCATGGTGTCCTTGAACAGGCACGGCCCGGCGGCGAAGCCCGGCATCGGCAGGTCCGCCGCGCGCGGATACTCGAACGCCACCGCGTGCCGGATCCGGGCGAAGTCCAGCCCGAAGTCGTTGGCCATCATCCAGAACTGGTTGGCAGTGGCGAACTTGATGTACCGCCAGGTGTTGGTGAACAGCTTCGCCAGCTCGGCCTCCTCCGGCTCGAGCGGCACGATCTGCTCGGTCAGGTGCCGGAACAGCTTCTCCGCCCGGGCCAGCGCCGCCGGCGTACGCGCCGCGACGATCTGCGGCAGCGCGAAGAGTTCGGTCATCGCCCGGCCCTCGGCGATCCGCTCCGGGCAGAACGCCACGTCCACCCGGATGCCCTTGCCCGCCAGCAGCTTCTCGGTCAGCGCGGTGACGCCCGGGTAGACGGTGCTGCGCAGCACCACGAGCTGCCCGTCGCGCAGGTGCTCGGAGCAGCGCTCCAACGCCCGCGGCACGGCGGAGAGGTCCGGGTTGAGGTGCTCGTCGACCGGGGTGCCGACGACCACGACGAGGTGCTCGGAGACGCCGACGCTGGCCGGGTCGGTGGTCGCCCGCAGCCGGCCGGCGGCCACCGCCTCGGCCAGCGGCTCGGCCGCCCCCGGCTCGGCGAAGGGCAGCCTCGCCGCGTTCACCGTGGCGACCGCGTCGGCGTTGATGTCGTACAGCACCACCGAGAGCCCGCGCGCGGCGAACGCGATGCCCAGCGGCAGGCCGACCCGGCCACAGCCGCCCACGATGCAGACATCGACCGTACTGACCGGCAGATCCTGGGACATGTTCTCGGCTCCCGTGGGGGTGGCGGGGGTGTGGTTCCGGCGTCAGCCGGAATCCAAGCAGGTTATCCGCTGTGATGTGACTCGTGGGTAACCGAACATGCCGTCGCCGCTGACCTTTCGGCCGATGCGCGCGCCCGCGACGGGAGCCGCCAGCCATACATCGACTGGCATAATTACCTCGGCGGTGGTGTGGGGCCGACGACGGCCCGCGGGGGCACACAGCGGAGGTCGCATGGGGCTGTCGTTCCAGATCCTCGGCCCGGTCCGGGTCCTCCGCGACGGCCGCCCGCTGCGGTTGCCGGCCGGCCGGCCGACCGCGCTGCTGGTCACCCTGCTGCTGCACGCCGGCGTGGCGGTCCCGGTGGAGCGGCTGCGCCAGGAGCTGTGGGGCGGGCAGGCGCCCGCCTCCGCGGTGGCGAACCTGCGCAGCCACGCCAGCCAGCTGCGGCACCTGCTCACCGGTCCGGGCGAACCGGTGCGGCTGTACGCCGAGGGCGGCGGCTACCGGCTCCGGGTGGCGCCGGGTGAGCTGGACGCCACCGAGTTCGAGCGGCTGGTCACCGAGGGCCAGGCGGCCCGCGCCCGCGGCGAGCCGGCCGTCGCGGCCAACCTGCTGGAGCGGGCGCTGGCGCTCTGGTCGGAGACCGAGCCGCCACCGGCGTACGGGGCGGTGACGGCGGCCGCGTTCGACCGGCTGCGCGAGCGCCGGGCCGGCGCCCGGGAGGCGTACGCCGCGTGCCGGCTGGAGCTGGGCGACCCCGGCAGCCCCGCGCTGCTGGCCCTGCTCCGCGCTCACCTGACCGAGTACCCGTTGCGGGAGCCGGCCTGGGCGCTGCTGATGACCGCCCAGTGCCGGGCCGGCGACCAGGCCGCGGCGGTGCAGACGTACCGGAGCGCGTGTCGGGCGCTCGCCGGGGAGCTGGGCGTCTCCCCCGGCCCCGAGCTGGCCGAGCTGTACCGCTCGGTGCGCCGGCACGACCCGCGGCGGCTGCCGGCCGGCAACCGCGCCCGCCCGCGCGCCCGCGGCCGGCCCACCGGGCCCGGCCCCGCGCCGGTGCCGCACGAGCTGCCCTGCGCCACCGCGCCCTTCGTCGGGCGGCGCGCCGAACTGGCCCGCCTCGGCGCCGCGCTGGCCGGCGCCGGCGAGCGTCCGGTCACGGTGTCGGTCTACGGCATGGCCGGCACCGGCAAGTCGGCCCTCGCACTCCGGGCCGCGGCCGCGGCGCTGGACGCCTTCCCCGACGGCCAGCTCCACCTCGACCTGGGCGGCTCAGTCGCGGACGCCCCGCTGCCGCCGATCCAGGTGGCCAACCGGGTGCTCCGGTCGCTCTGCCCGACCTGCCGGCCGGAGCCGCCCAGCCTCGCCGAGGCCCGGGCCCGGATCCGGTCCCTGCTGTTCAACCGGCGGGTGCTGCTGGTGCTCGACAACGCCGCCGACGCCGCCCAGGTCGACGGCCTGCTGCCGGTACGCGGCGGCTGCGCGCTGCTGGTGACCAGCCGCACCCCGGTGCTCGACGGGGCCGACCGGCCGCTGCGGCTGGATCCGCTTCCCCCGGCGGACGGGCTCGCCCTGCTCCGGGCGGCGGCCGGCAACCGCCGGGTGGACGAGGAGCCGGAGGCCGCCGGCGCGGTGGTGGCGCTCTGCGAGGGGCTGCCGCTGGCGCTGCGTACCGTCGCCCGCCGGCTCGCCGAGGGGCCGCACTGGTCGCTGGGCCGGCTGGCCCGGTTGCTGCGCGACGAGCGCTACCGGCTCGCGGAGACCGGGCTGCGACCCCGGTTGACCGCCAGCTACCGCCGGCTCGGGTCGGCCGCTCCGCTGTTCCGGCGGCTGGGCCGGGCCCGGCCGGGGCCGGTCACCGCCGAACTGGCCGCCGCGCTGACCGGCCAGCCGCCCGAGGACGCCGCGCGGGCCCTGGACCGGCTGGTGGCCGCGCAGCTCGCCGAGCCGGCCGGGCCGGGGCGGTTCCGCATCGGCGACCTGGTCCGGCTCTACGCCGCCGAACTCGCCGCCGCCGAGCAGCCCGAACCCCGTCCTGGCACCGAGCGGCCCGGCCCGGACGACGGGCGGGCCGGACCGACCGTGCCAGGCCAGCGCCGCGCCATCGGCCCGGGCAGCTGACGTTCGCGGGGACGCGCGGCCCGACGACGGCCGGCCCAGGCGGCTGGCGTCGCGGAGACGCGCGCCCCGACGACGGGCGGGCCGCGGGCGGTGTCCCGCGCGGGGCGCCCGGCGGGCGACCCGCTCAGGCCGGGGTGGCGCTCTGCTCGCGGTAGCCCCGTGCCTGCAGGGTGAACAACCGGGCGTAGCCCCCGCCGGCGGCGAGCAGCTCGTCGTGGCCGCCGTGCTCGGCGATCCGGCCGTCGGCCAGCACCACGATGTTGTCGGCGTCGCGCACCGCGTTCAGCCGGTGCGAGATGAGCAGGCTGGTCCGGCCGGCGCGCAGCCGGCGCAGCCGGGCGTGCAGGTCGTGCTCGGCCTCCGCGTCCAGGCCGGAGCTGGGCTCGTCGAGCACGAGCAGATCGCGGTCGGCCCGCAGGAAGCCCCGGGCCAGCGCGATCCGCTGCCACTGGCCGCCGGAGAGGACCACGCCGGCCCGCGGGTCGTCCCGGTCCGGTCCGTCGAAGAAGATCCGGGTGAGCAGGGTGTCGTAGCCGCGGGGCAGGGCGGTGAGGGCGTCGTCGATGCCGGCGTGCCGGGCGGCGGCGCGCAGCCGGGCCGGGTCGTGCCGGGCGGCCAGGTCGCCGACCGCGATGTTCTCCCCGGCACTGAGGTCGTACGGCATGAAGTCCTGGAACACCGCGCCCAGCCGCTCCCGCAGCGCCGCCGGGTCGAACTCGCGCAGGTCCACCCCGTCCCAGCTGATCGTGCCGCGCTGCGGGTCGTAGAACCGGCAGAGCAGCTTCACCAGGGTGCTCTTGCCGGCGCCGTTGAGCCCGACCAGCGCGGTGGTCGACCCGGCGGGCAGGAACAGGTCCACCCCGCGCAGCACCCACGGGTGCTCCGGCGAGTACCGGAACCACACGTCGCGCAGCTCGATCCCGCGCCGCAGCGGCGGCACCGGGCGGGGTGTGGCCGGCACCGGCAGGTCCGGTTCGGCGCTGGTCACCTCGTCGTAGTGGTCGAACAGCAGCAGCGCCTGGTGGATCGCGCCGAGCTGCCCGACCAGGCTGCCCAGCGCACCCTGCACCCCCGGCACGGCGGCCAGGTAGACCGCGACGTCGCCGGGGGTCAGTCCGCCGGCGGCGGCGCGGGTGACCACGTAGACCACGCCGGCCCCGGCCACCCCGGCGCCGAGCAGGCCGAGCAGCGCCTGCGCGCGGACCTCCCGGCGGTCCAGCCGCTGCTCCACCCGGTGCATGCCGCGCAGCTCGTCGAGCATCCGGTCGCCGAAGAACCGGCCGAGGCCGAACAGCCGCACCTCCTTGGCCGCGGGCAGCCCCACCAGCAACTGGGCGAAGAACAGGTCGCGTCGCTGGAAGTGTTCCAGGTGCAGGATCATCGCCGCGCGGGCCCGGTTGAGCCGCAGCTGCATCCAGAGCGTGGGCAGCGCCGCCACCAGCACCAGCAGCCCCACCACCGGGCTGAGCACCAGCAGCACGCCGAGGAAGCCGACGGCCACGATCACGCTCTGCACCCCGGCCAGCGCGTTGCCGGTCAGTTGGACGGGGCCGAGGTGCCCGGTCTGCTGGGCGGCCTGCAACCGGTCCTGGAACGCCGGGTCCTCCAACCGGGCCAGCCCGCCGAGGCGCTGCACGGCCGCGTACAGGTGGGCCCGGACCAGTCGGCTCACCGCCCGGGTCCGCTCGGCCTCCACGTACCGGCGCAGGTGCGGCAGGAGCACGCTGGTGGCGGCCACCACCGCCAGCCCGACCCCGAGCACGGCCAGCGGCACGGCCGGCCCCCGGCCGGTGGTCAGCCGGTCCAGCACCAGCTTGGTCAGCGCCGCGACGAGCACCGGCGCCAGGCCGCCGACCACCGCGAGCAGCAGGTCCGCGAACGTGCCCCCGGGCGCCGCCCGCCAGGTCAGACCGACCGCCCGCCGGGCGTGCCGGGCGGCGCGCCGGGGCGACAGCCGGGGCCCGGTCACCGCGCCACCGGCAGGTCCAACCGGGCGATGCCGAACGAGTTGGCGGCCACCACGCCGTGCTCGTCGAGCAGACCGAACGCCGGGAAGCCCTTGACCCCGAAGGCGAGCGGCAGCGGGCCGGTGCCCGGCTCGACGAAGACGGTGGCCACGTCGGCGAAGCGGGCCGCGTACGGCTCGGTCTCCGGGCCCTTGCCGACCACCACCACCCAGACGTGCTCCGCCCCGCCCGGCATCTCCCGGGCCCGGTCCAGCAGGTCCGGGATCTGCGCCTCGCACAGGTCGCAGGCCGGCGAGAGGAACGCCACCAGGGTCATCGGCGGCAGGTCGGCGCGGGTGTGGGTACGCCCGCGCAGGTCGGTGGCGACGAACTCGCCGGGCACCGAGCCGGGCTCCAGCATGGACTCCGGCAGGGTGGACTGCTTGTCGCCGAGCAGCTCGGTGTGCTCGCGCAGCCGGCGGATCACGCCTAGCGTCAGCACCAGGTTCAACAGGCCGAGGACGATGGCGACGATGACGGCGGCGGACAGATACCACATGGCGCACTCCTAGGTCGACGGACGGCGGGACTCGGGACGGCTCATCCCCGGCGGCGACCGGCGACCGGCGCGGCCGGCGACCGGCGGGACGGGGTGGGGGCGAACAACGCGGCGAGGTCGTCGAAGCGGATCACCAGGGCGGCGAGCGGCACCGCCGCGGCCAGGCCGAGCAGCAGGCCGGCCGGGCGCAGCGGCTCCGGCGGGGCCAGCGCGAGCACCGCCCAACCGAACCCGGCGACCGCCAGCAGCACCACGTTGCGCAGCACGTGCCGGGCGCCGAGCGGGGCGCCGCCGGCGCCGAAGCAACGGCACGCGGGACGGCGGCCCCGGCGGACGGCCGCGACGATCGCCGCGCTGAGCAGGCCGAGCAGGCCGATCGCCACGGCGTAACCGGCGGGCACCGTCGCCGGCACCGCGAGCAGCCCGACGACCGCCGCCTCCGCCGCCACGGCGAGGTACGCGACCGCCGCGACCCACGCCCGGGGCAGCAGGCCGAACTGGTCGACGGAGCGGGTGAACTCGGCGAACGCCGCCCGGCCGCGCACCTTGCCGACGACCGCCGCCAGGAACACCAGCGCCAGCGTCAGCCGGCCGGCGACCTCGACGTACCGCATCGGCGCCTCCCTGCGCTCGGATCGGGCAGGGCACACGGTAGGGGCCGGTGATACAGCCACGGATACATCAGCGGCCGGCGTCGGCCGGCACGATGTATCCCGCTGTAACCGCCCGTCGTACGGTCCGTCGCATCCGACGCGGCGAGGGAGGTGATCAGATGTTTCGTCGGCTGGAAAACCTGGGCGAGCGCATGCTCGGCCTGTTCGTGCCGAAGGTGACCGCGGCTGCGGGCTGCCCGCCGGACCCGTGGTGCGCGCTGTGCGGGATGTGCCACTTCAAGCGGTGCAGCTACACCCCGTCGTGCGGCACGACCTGCGGCTCGTGCGGCTACTACTGCTCCGCGGGCGCCACCACGATGACCTCGCTGTGCTGATCGGGGTCGGGCGCGCCGCGCGGCCGGACTCCGGTCACGCGGCGCGCCGCTGCCGCGGCAGCCGGGGCCGCACCACCACGCCGAGCAGGTCGGCCGCCGGGATGTAACCGCACTCGCGCGAGTCGTAGCTGTGCGGCGGGTTGTCGCCGAGCACCACCAGGCGCCCGGGCGGCACCACCGGGTCGGCGCCCCCGCGCAGCAGCGGCACCCGGTCGACCGGGACCGGGTCGCCGGGCACCGCGTACGCCCGCTTGATGAGCAGGCCCGGGCCGGCGTCGCCGGGCCGGCCGGGATGCCCGGCGGTCATCGCCGCCGGGGCGGCCACCACTACCACGTCGCCGGGGCGGACCCGCTCCACCGGCACCCGCCGGGCCAGCACCCGGTCGCCGGCCCGCAACGTGGGCTCCATGCTGCGCCCCACCACCGACACCAGCAGCAGGTGCCGGCGCGCCCACCACAGCCCGACGGTGGCCGACGCGAGCGCGCCGGCCACCGCGAGCCAGCCGAGCAGCGGCACCGGCTCAGGCGCCGCGCAGGACGGCGCCGAACCGCTCCGCGGCGCGGGCCACCGCCGCGTCCCGGGCGGCCACCGCCTCCTCCACGGTCAGCGTCCGGTCCGGAGCCCGGAAGGTCAGCTTGTACGCCAGCGACTTGCGGCCCGCGCCGAGCTGCTCGGAGGCGTACACGTCGAACAACCGCACCCCCTCCAGCAGCTCGCCGGCGCCCTCGACCAGGGCCCGCTGCACCTGCGCGGCGGGCACCGACTCGTCGACCACCAGCGCCACGTCGATCAGCGCCGGCGGGAAGCCGGAAACCGTCGGCGCGGGCGCCACCGGGGCCGGCGGCAACGCGTCGAGGTCCAGCTCCATGGCGCTGGTCCGCCGGGGCAGCTCCAGCGCCGCCACCACCGCCGGGTGCAGCTCACCGGCGTGCCCGACCACCTCGCCGTCGACCAGTAGCTCGGCGCAGCGGCCCGGGTGCCACGGGGCGTACTCGGCGGCCCGCACCTCGATCCGGTGCTCCGGGATGTCGGCGGCGGCGAGCACGTCCCGGCCGGCCTGGACCGCGTCCGCCCAGCCGGCCGCCCGCCCGGCGCCCCACCAGCCGGCCGGCTCGACGTCACCGGTGAGCACCACCGCGACGTGCCGGGGCTGGTGCGGCAGCACCGCGTCGGCGGCGGCGAACTCGGCCTCGGTGGGCCGGTGCTCCACCCCCATCGCGGGCGGGCGGCCGGCGCCCGGACGCGGCTGGAAGACCGCGCCGATCTCGTAGAGCGCCAGGTCGCGCTGGCCCCGGCCGAGGTTGCGCTTGACGATGCCGAGCAGCGGCCCGAGCAGCGTGGTGCGCAGCAGCGGCTCCTCCTCCGACAGCGGGTTGGCCAGCCGCACCGCCCGCCGCCTCGGATCGTCGGCCGGCAGGCCGAGCAGGTCGGGCAGCTCGGGGGCGACGAACGGGTGCGCGAGCACCTCGACGTACCCCCGCTCGGCCAGCGACCGGGAGACCGCCCGGCGGCGGCGCTGCTGCCAGGTCAGGCCGCGGCCGGCGGGCGCCAGCGGCAGCACCGACGGCACCCGGTCGTACCCGTCGAGCCGGACCACCTCCTCGACCAGGTCGGCCGGGTGCAGCAGGTCCGGCCGCCAGCTCGGCGGGGTGACGGTCAGCGCCGCCGGACCGCCGGCCGGTACGCCGACCTCGCCCGGGTCCTCGGCCAGCCGGTCGGTGCCCTGCAGCACCGTGCAGCCGACCTGCTCCAGCAGGGCGACCACCCGCGCCGGCGGGTACGTCACGCCGACCCGCCGGCTGGGCAGGTCGACCGGCAGCACCACCGGGACGGGCGGCCGGACGTGGTCGATGTCCAGGATCTCCGCGCCGGCGGTCCCGCCGCCGAGCTCGGTGAGCAGCCGGACCGCCCGCTCCAGGGCGACCAGCGGCAGCGCCGGGTCGACGCCCCGCTCCCAGCGCTTCGCGGCCTCGCTGAACAGCTTGTGCCGGCGCGCGGTGCGGCCGACCATCACCGGATCCCAGTGGGCGGCCTCGAAGAGCACGTTGGTGGTGCTGGCCACCACCTCGCTGGTCTCGCCGCCCATCACCGCGGCGAGCGAGACGGGACCGGTGTCGTCGCAGATGACCATGTCCTCGGCGGCGAGGACGCGGTTGACGCCGTCCAACGTGGTCAGCTTCTCGCCCGGCTCGGCGCGGCGCACCACCAGCGGACCGGTGATCCGGTCGGCGTCGAAGGCGTGCATCGGCTGGCCCAGTTCGAGCATCACGTAGTTGGTGATGTCGACGGCCAGCGAGATGGCGCGCACGCCGGCCTGGGTGAGCCGGCGCTGCAGCCACTCCGGACTCTGCGCGGTCGGGTCGACGCCGCGCACCATCCGGGCGGCGAACCGGTCGCAGCCGACCGTGTCGCGTACCTGGACCGGGTACGCCGGCGCCTCGGTGCCGCCGGGCGCGGGCGCCAGACCCGGGTCGCGGAACGGCACGCCGAGCGCGTGCGACAGCTCCCGGGCCAGGCCGCGCACGCTCAGCGCGTACCCCCGGTCCGGGGTGATCTCCACCTCGACCACGACGTCGTCGAGCCCCACCACGGGCCGCGCGTCGTCACCCGGCTTGGCCGGGCTGTCCGGCGGCAGCACCAGGATGCCGGAGTGGTCGTCGCCGAGCCCCAGCTCCCGGGCCGAGCAGATCATGCCGTTGGAGTTGCGGCCGTAGGTCTTGCGGGCGCCGATGGCGAAGCCGCCGGGCAGCACGCCGCCCGGGAGGATCACCACGACCCGGTCGCCGGGGGCGAAGTTGGTCGCCCCGCAGACGATCTCCTGTGGCTCGCCGGTGCCGTTGGCGTCCCCGACGTCGACCCGGCAGAACCGGATCGGCTTCTTGAAGCCGGTCAGCTCCTCGATCTCGCGGACCTCACCGACCACCAGCGGGCCGGTGACGGTCTCCCGCAGGTCCACCACGGACTCGACCTCGATGCCGAGGTCGACCAGGGCCTGCTCCAGGTCGCCGGTGGGCAGGTCGGCGGGGAGGTCGACGTACTCCCGCAGCCAACTGACAGAAACTCGCATGACTCAGACCACCGTCTCCGTAACTCGTACCCGCATCGCCCTACGCCTCGACCCCGTACGCGCGGGTGAACCGCACGTCGCCCTCGGCCAGGTCCCGCATGTCGCTGACCCCGTGCCGGAACATCACCGTCCGGTCGATGCCCATGCCGAACGCGAATCCGGAGTAGACCTCCGGGTCGATGCCGCAGGCGCGCAGCACCCGCGGGTTGACCATGCCGCAGCCGCCCCACTCGACCCACTGCGGCCCGTCCCGGTGCTCCGGGAACCAGACATCGAACTCGGCCGACGGCTCGGTGAACGGGAAGTAGTGCGGCCGCCAGCGGGTCTTCGCGCCCTCGCCGAACATGGCCCGGGCGAAGTGGTCCAGCGTGCCGCGCAGGTGCGCCATCGTGATGCCCTTGTCCACCACCAGCCCCTCCACCTGGTGGAAGACCGGCGCGTGGGTGGCGTCCAGTTCGTCGGTGCGGTAGACCCGGCCGGGCACCACCACGTAGATCGGCGGCTGCCGGGTCAGCATGGTGCGCGCCTGCACCGGCGAGGTGTGCGTACGCAGCACCAGGCCGGAGCCCGCCGCTTCACCGGAGGCGGCGGGTGCGATGTGGAAGGTGTCCATCAGGCCGCGGGCCGGGTGGTCGGCGGGGATGTTCAGCGCGTCGAAGTTGGTCCACTCCAGCTCGACCTCGGGGCCCTCGGCCAACTCGTAGCCCATCCCGATGAACAGGTCGCTGATCTGCTCCATCAGCGTGCTGATCGGGTGCCGGGCGCCGCGGGGACGCCGGTCGTAGGGCAGCGTGACGTCGACGCGCTCCTCCACCAGCACCCGCTGCGCCTGCTCCCGTTCCAGGATCTCCTGGCGGGCGGCGTACGCGGTCTCGATGGCGCGGCGGGCCTCGTTGACCCGCTTGCCGGCGTCGGCCTTCGCGGCTGGCGGCAACGCGCCGATCTCCCGGCGGGCCAGGGACACCGGGGCCCGGTCACCGAGGTGCGCCGGGCGCAGCGCGGTGAGCGCGTCCGGGTCACCGGCCGCGCCGAACGCCTTCTCGGCGGCGGCCACGGCCTCGGCCAGGGCGGCCGGGTCGAGCAGGGCGACCTGCTTCGGGTCGTACGGATCGTTGCGGTAGCTCATGGCGTACGGGCACTCCCTCACGGCGGCGCCAGCCCTCACGGGCCGGCGAAGCGAGTCTACGGACGCGCGGCTGTGCCGCAGCCCGCCGGTGGGAGTTGCGCGGAAAGCAGGTCAGGCCCGCCGCCCGCCGACACCGGCGGGCTGGCTAAACGAACGCCGTGGCGCGTTCATGGGCGGACGCTCTCCCCTGCGGTCTGTGCCTCGGGCGGCCGGATCACGGCCGCCGCTGTGCTCTCGCTGAAGCGTACAGGCAGACGGCCGCGGCCGCAGCCAGGTTCAGGCTCTCCGCGCGCCCGTGCAGCGGCACCCGCACCCGGGCGTCGGCGGCGCCGGTGAGCGCCTCGGGCAGCCCGTGCGCCTCGGAGCCGAAGAGCCAGGCGGTGGGCGCGGCGAGCCGGCCGGCGTCGGCGAGGTCGTCCAGGTCGTCCTCGCCGTAGCCGGTGGTGGCGAGGACGGTGAGCCCGGCGGCGCGCAGCGCCGCGACCACGTCCAGCGGGTCGGCCGCGCGGACCACGTCGACGTGGAACAGGCTGCCGGCGGAGGCCCGCACGCACTTGCCGTTGTACGGGTCGACGGCGTCGCCGGCGAAGACCACCGCGCCCGCCCCGGCGGCGTCGGCGGTGCGCAGCACGGTGCCGGCGTTGCCCGGGTCGCGGATCTCGGCGAGCACGGCGACCAGCCGGGGTGCGGCGGCCAGCGCCTGGTCCAGCGGCACGTCGAGGTGCCGGCAGACCGCCACCAGGCCCTGCGGGGCGACGGTCTCGGCGAGCGCGGTGAGCGCGTCCTCGGTCACCGGGGAGACCGGCACGCCGCCGCCGGAGGCACGGGCGGCCAGGTCGGCGTACCGCTCCAACGCGGCCGGGGTGCCGAACAGCTCGGTGACCACGCCCGGCCGGGCCAGCGCCTCGCGGACCGCCTGCGGCCCCTCGGCCAGGAACCGGCCGGTGGCCTCGCGGTCCCGGCGGCGCTGCAACCGGCGGGCGGCCACCACCCGGGGCGTACGCGGGGTGAAGAGCATGATGTCCTCAGGCATGGACGAGGCGCCCCCGTCTCGTCGACAGGGGCGCCTCGCTCAGCTGCCGGTGGATCAGGCGGCCTGGGCCGCCGCGCCGCCGGTGCCCTCGGCCGCGACCGCGGCCCGGGCGACCTCGACGATCCCCGCGAAGGCGGCGGCGTCGTTGACGGCCAGGTCGGCGAGGATCTTGCGGTCGACCTCGACGCCGGCCAGCTTCAGGCCCTGGATCAGGCGGTTGTAGGTCATCCCGTTGGCCCGGGCGCCCGCGTTGATCCGCTGGATCCACAGCTGCCGGAAGTCGCCCTTGCGGTCGCGACGGTCCCGGTAGGCGTACTGCATCGAGTGCAGCACCTGCTCCTTGGCCTTGCGGTACAGGCGGGAGCGCTGACCGCGGTAGCCGCTCGCGGTCTCCAGCAGGGTACGGCGCTTCTTCTGGGCGTTCACAGCCCGCTTGACGCGTGCCATCTCAACTCCTTCTTACGTCAGGTGGCGCGCGTCAGCGGCCGAGCAGCTTCTTGATGCGCTTCACGTCGGCCTTGGCCAGCTCGACGGTGCCGGTCAGCCGGCGGGTCCGGGTGGAGGGCTTCTTCTCCAGGTTGTGCCGGAGGCCGGCCTGCTGGGCAACGACCTTGCCCTTGCCGGTCAGCCGGACCCGCTTGCCCATCCCCGTGTGGCTCTTCATCTTCGGCATGTGGAACGTCTTCTCCCCTGTTACTCGCCGGTGGTCCCGGCGGGCCCGGCCTCGGCCGGCGGCGCCGCCTCGGGGGCGCCGGATTCCCGCTCGCCCCGCGGAAGCGCGCCACCGCGGGCCGCCGTCGCGGCGGCCTTGGTGGCGCGGTGCGGTGCGAGCACCATGATCATGTTTCGACCGTCCTGCTTCGGCGCGGCCTCGACGTACCCCAGCTCCGAGATCTCCGACTCGAGCCGACGCAGGAGCCGGTAGCCCAGCTCCGGGCGACTCTGCTCGCGACCGCGGAACATGATCGTCACCTTGACCTTGTCGCCGGCCTTGAGGAACCGCACCACGTGACCCTTCTTGGTCTCGTAGTCGTGCGGGTCGATCTTCGGCCGGAGCTTCATCTCCTTGATGACGGTCTGCTGCTGGTTACGCCGCGCTTCGCGCGCCTTCAGTGCGCTCTCGTACTTGAACTTGCCGAAGTCCATGAGCTTGCACACCGGCGGGCGCGCCATCGGCGCAACCTCGACCAGGTCCAGGTCGACGTCCGCGGCCAGCTGAAGGGCGCGCTCCAGCGGGACGATGCCCACCTGCTCACCCTCAGGGCCGACCAGTCGGACCTCACGTGCCCGGATCTGCTCGTTCACGCGTGGTTCGACGCTGATGGGGCCTCCTCGAGTCGAGAATCTGCTGCTGCCGACCCCGCGGCTCCCGGGTGGGAACCGACCCGGAAAGCAGAAGGCCCCGGCGCATGCCAGGGCCCGCTCGACCGGTCGGCACGATCACATGATCGCGCATCCGGCACCGGGACGTGCCCGGAACCGGTGACCGGACCCGGCCACCGTCGCGGCGACTCGGGTGGGAGCAGGCGCTCCACTTTCATGGCCACCCGCGCATACGCGGACAGCCTGGTCGACTCGACAACACTACACCCTGCGCCGACCGAACCCCAAAC
>NZ_QGSW01000100.1:0-22176 GCF_003176715.1 Micromonospora sp. S4605 | reverse complement strand
GTGCGGTCCGGTGGGCCGACGTTGTCGTGGTCCAGCCCCGCGCGTGCGGTCACGGCGGGCCACACCCCAACCGCAACCACCCACCCACCAGCAACCGGCCGGACGAACCGCAACCCACCTACCACCGGGCCCACCACGCGCCGACAAACCACACGACGCAACGACCGCAGCCACCTGAGGCGACCGGCCCAGGGAAACCGCCGGCATCGACCGCGACAGGCGCCCCGCACCCGGCAACGGCCCCGACCGCCCAGCCCAACACCCCGCCGAAGAAGATCGGAAAAACTTGTCCGGACCCGGTCGATTTCCCGGGGACCCGATCGTCGTCATCCTGTACGGCACGGGGCCGCACGACGAGACACCGAGGAGTCGGACATGAAGTACATGCTGCTTATCCAGGCCGGAGCCACCGACGGCGCCGACCAGTGCACGTTCGAGGACTGGGTGATGTACGACAAGACGATCCAGGAGGCGGGCGTCGTCGTCTCCGGGCACTCGCTGAAGGACCTGACCACCGCCACCACCGTGCGGGTCGGCCCGAACGGCGAACGGACCGTCACCGACGGGCCGTACGCGGAGACCCGCGAGGTGCTCGGCGGCTACTACGTGATCGACGTGCCGAACCTCGACGTCGCCCTGGATTGGGCGGCACGCTGCCCCGGGGCGCGTGGTGGCGGGTCGGTCGTGGTGCGGCCGGTCGCCGAGTTCGACCTGTGACCGCGGCGGACGAGCGGAACGTCGGCGTCGGGGCGTCCGTCGAGTTGATGTTCCGCGAGGAACGCGGCCGCCTGCTCGCCTCCCTCGTCCGCCGGTTCGGCGACCTCGACCTGGCCGAGGAGGTCACCTCCGAGGCCATCGAGGCGGCTCTGGTGCACTGGCCGGTCGACGGCGTACCGGCCAGGCCCGGGGCCTGGTTGCTGACCACCGCCCGCCGCCGGGCGGTGGACCGGCTGCGCCGCGATCGGGCGTACGCGGCGCGGCTGGCGATCCTGCAGGTGGAGGCGGAACGGGCCGACCCGGCCCCGCCAGCGGACGCGGACGCGGACCTGCCCGACGAGCGGCTGCAACTCTTCTTCACCTGCGCCCACCCGGCGCTGCCCGCCGAGGACCGCACCGCGCTGACCCTGCGGTGCCTCGCCGGCCTGACCACGCCCGAGGTCGCGCGGGCCTTCCTGGTGCCGCCGGCGACGATGGCGCAGCGGATCGTCCGGGCGAAACGGAAGATCCGGGAGGCCCGGATCCCGTTCCGGGTGCCCGGCCCGGACGAGCTGCCCGACCGGTTGCCCGGCGTGCTCCAGGTGATCTACTCGATCTTCACCGAGGGCTACGCGGCCAGCTCGGGGACTCGGTTGCAGCGGCTCGACCTCGCCGAGGAGGCGATCCGGCTGGCCCGGATCCTGCACCGGCTGCTGCCCGCCGAGCGGGAGGTGGCCGGGCTGCTCGCGTTGATGCTGCTCGTGCACGCCCGGCGCGACGCCCGCACCGGCCCGGACGGCGAGCTGGTCCTCCTCGCCGACCAGGACCGCGGCCGGTGGGACCAGGAGATGATCGACGAGGGGCAGGCCCTGGTGCCGGTGGCGCTGACCGGAGGCCCGCCCGGCCCGTACGGGGTGCAGGCCGCGATCGCCGCGCTGCACGACGAGGCCGCCGACGTGGCGAGCACCGACTGGCCGCAGATCGTGGCGCTCTACGACGTGCTGCTCGCCGTCGCGCCGTCCCCGGTCGTCGCGCTGAACCGGGCGGTGGCGGTGGCCATGCGGGACGGGCCGGCGACCGGCCTGGCGCTGCTCGACGAGCTGGCCGACGAGCCGCGGCTGCGCGGGTACCACCCCTACCCGGCCGCCCGCGGCGACCTGCTGCGCCAGCTCGGCCGGTACGCCGAGGCGGCGGCGGCCTACCGGGCGGCGCTCGACCTGGCCGGCACCGAGCCGGAGCGGGCGCACCTGCGGCGCAACCTGCGCGCGGCGGAGGGCCACGACCCGGACCGAGCATGACCGGCCCGCACGACCAGGCACGGTCCCGCCGATCGGGCAGGAGGGTCACCACCGGACCATCCGGACCAACGGTGACGGGCCCGCACGACGCGATTGCGCAGGGGGCGCACGCGTACGCGCGTCCCGGCGGCCGGGGGCGTTACCCTGACAGCATGCCGGCCACTGCCACCACCACCTCCCGCGCGGTCCACCTGGCCCGCCCGGGGCGTCCCGCCGTGGTGGCGCGCACCCTGGCCGAGCTCACCGGCCCCACCCGGGGCGTGGTAGAGCTGCCGGTGCGGCTGATGTGGTGCCCGGACCGGCGGTTCGACCTCGGCGACCCCGACCAGCTGCTCTGGATGTACGAGAACGTGCTGCGCGAGACCACCCGCACGGAGGATCTCCGCCGGCTGATCAACGGCCGGACGCTGCGCCGGGTGTGGCGGCTGCTCAACCTGCCGCGCGGCGTCCGCGCCGCCTGGGAGGACCGGCACCGGGGCCTGCGGGCGGCGTGAGCGACGCCCACCCCCACGAGTTCTACCGCGAGGTGGCCCGGGTGGCCCTGTCGGCCGCCGGGCGGTACCGGTTCGTGCTCGGCGGCGGGGTGGCCTGGGCCGCGCACGGGCTGGTCACCCGCCCCACCGAGGACGTCGACCTCTTCGCCGACGTGGAGGGCGCGGCCGCGGCCGCCGCGGCCGCGGTGCGCGACGCGCTGCGCCAGGCCGGTTTCCAGGTCGACGACGCCGACCCGGACAGCGACCTGGCCGAGCTGTTCGACGGCTTCGACCGGGACCTGCGGGACTTCGTGGTGAGCCGGGGCGACCGGCAGCTCCGGCTCAGCCTGGCCCGGCTCGACCGGCACCGCAGCCCGGTGGTGATGGACCTGGGCCCGGTGATGGACCTGCGCGACCTGGTGGCCAGCAAGACCGCGGCCCTGGTCAACCGCCGGGAGGTACGCGACTACATCGACGTCGCCGCGGCCCGGGCGCACTACCCGGTGACCGAGCTGCTGGCCCTGGCCCACCAGTTCGACCCGGCGCTGGACCCGGACGACGTCCGCGCGGCCGGCCGGTACCTCGACCGGCTGCCGGACCGCAGGTTCGCCCGCTACGGCCTCGACCCGGCCGAGGTGGCCCGGGTCCGTGACCGACTCACCGACTGGCCGCGCTGACCGCCCGCCGCGGGACGCTTGCGCGCCGCACGGCGGGCGGCGCGTCACTTCGTCGGCCGGCCGCCGGTCACGCCGAGCACCTCGCCGGTGACGTAGCTGGATTCCTGGCTGGCGAAGAAGACGTACGCCGGCGCCAGCTCGGCCGGCTGACCCGGACGCCCCTCGGGGGTGTCCTGGCCGAACTGCTCGACCTTCTGCTCCGGCATGGTGGCCGGGATGAGCGGGGTCCAGATCGGACCGGGAGCCACCGCGTTGACCCGGACCCCCCGCTCGGCCAGCTCCTGGGCGAGCGCCTTGGTGAAGTTCACGATGCCGGCCTTGGTGGTGGCGTAGTCCAGCAGTTGCGGCGACGGGTCGAACGCCTGGATCGACGACGTGTTGATGATCGCCGACCCCTCGGACAGGTGCGGCAGCGCCGCCTTGCAGAGCCAGAACATCGCGTACAGGTTGGTCTTGAGCACCCGGTCGAACTGCTCGCTGCTGATCCCGGCGATCCCCTTCTCCTGGGCCATCTGGTAGGCCGCGTTGTTCACCAGGATGTCCAGGCCACCCAGGTCGCGTACTGCCCGGTCGACGAGCTCCTGGCAGTGCCGCTCGTCGGTGATGTCGCCGCGCACCGCGACGCCCGTGCGGCCGGCCTCCTCCACCCACCGGATGGTCTCCCGGGCGTCGGCGTCCTCGGACAGGTAGGAGATGAGCACGTCGGCACCCTCCCGGGCGAACGCGATCGCCACCGCCCGGCCGATCCCGGAGTCACCGCCGGTGATCAGTGCCCGCTTGCCGGCGAGCTTGCCGGTGCCCCGGTACGACTCCTCGCCGTGGTCCGGCTCCGGCGTCATCCGTGCCGTCGAGCCCGGTGGCGCCTGCTGCTGCCCCGGCTGGCCGGACTGCTGGCCGTACTGGGTGGTCGGGTCCTGCTGGGTGTACTGGTCCTCACTCACCGACGTCTCCTCGCGCACCTGTCGATCGGTCCCCGACAGCCCTACCCCGGCGCGGCGGGCGGAAACGGCGGCCGCGGCCGCGGTGGTGACGGTGGGGCGGCGCGGGGCGCTGTGGCAGGTGGGGCAGCCGGCCGTTATGGTGCGCTCGGCGCCCACGAGGCGACTCCATCCCCATGGAAGGGCATCGCATGACCTCTCCCTCCGGCCCGTCACGCCGCACGGTGCTCGCCGCCGCGGCCGCGGCGGCCTCCGCCCCGCTGATCGCCGCCGGCCCCGCCCAGGCGGCCGGAGCGGCCCGGCCGCGGAGCTGGGACCTCACCCTGCTCGGCACGTCGGACACCCACGGGAACGTCTACAACTGGGACTACTACTCCGACGCGGAGTACGACGACAGCCGGCACAACGACATCGGCGTCGCGAAGCTGGCGACCCTGATCAACCAGATCCGGGCCGAGCGGCGCGGCAAGGCCACGCTCGTGCTGGACGCCGGCGACACCATCCAGGGCACTCCCCTGGCCACCTTCTACGCCAAGCAGGAGCCGATCACCAGCACCGGTGAGAAGCACCCGATGGCGCGGGCGATGAACATCATCGACTACGACGCCGTCACGCTCGGCAACCACGAGTTCAACTACGGCCTGCCGCTGCTCGACCTGTGGATCCGCCAGCTCGGCTTCCCGGCACTGGCCGCCAACGCCATCAACGTCGCCACCGGCAAGCCGGCCTTCCTGCCGTACGTCATCAAGAAGGTCTCCCTCGGCTTCGCCGCACCGACCCTGCGGGTCGGCATCCTCGGCCTGACCAACCCCGGCGTGGCCATCTGGGACAAGGGCAACGTCGAGGGGCGGCTGCGCTTCGACGACATGATCGCCACCGCCGCGAAGTGGGTGCCGATCATGCGGGCCCGCGGCGCCGACATCGTGCTGATCTCCGCGCACGGCGGCGACAGCGGCACCTCCAGCTACGGCCCGGAGTTGCCGATCGAGAACCCGACCGCGCTGATCGCCGAGCAGGTGCCCGGCATCGACGCGATCCTCTTCGGCCACGCCCACGCCGAGGTCGCCGAGCGGTTCGTGACCAACGCGCAGACCGGCGAGCAGGTGCTGCTCTCCGAGCCGTCGAAGTGGGGCCAGCGGCTCACCCGGATGGACTTCGAGCTGACCCGCGAGCGCGGCCGGTGGAAGATCACCAAGAAGGCCGCGGCGCTGCTCAACACCAACACCGTGGTCGAGGACCCGAAGGTCCTCGCCGCCGTGCGGGCCCAGCACCAGAAGACCGTGGCGTACGTCAACCAGGTGGTGGCCCGCTCCACCGTGGAGCTGTCGGCCGCGGAGTCCCGGTACAAGGACACCCCGATCCTGGACTTCATCAACCACGTGCAGACCGAGGTGGTCACCGCCGCCCTGGCCGGCACCTCGTACGCGAGCCTGCCGGTGCTGTCGATCGCGGCGCCGTTCAGCCGCACCGCGGTCTTCCCGGCCGGGGACGTGAAGATCCGCGACGTCGCCGGGCTCTACGTCTACGACAACACCCTCGAGGCGGTGGTGCTCAGCGGCGCCGAGGTGCGGGCCTACCTGGAGTACTCGGCGAAGTACTTCCGCACGCTCGCCCCGGGTACGCCGGTGGACCCGGAGACGATCAGCGACCCGGCGGTGCCGGACTACAACTACGACGTCATCTCCGGCGTGGACTACGACATCGACATCTCCCGGCCGGTCGGTCAGCGGATCACCCGGCTGGTGCTGCCCGGCACCGACACGCCGGTGGCCGACACCGCGCAGTTCGTGGTGGCGGTGAACAACTACCGGCGCAGCGGTGGCGGCAACTTCCCCGGCATCGTCAAGACCCAGGTCTACAACGCGCAGCAGGAGATCCGCCAGCTGCTCATCGACTGGGCGCAGGCCCGGGGCACGATCGACCCGGCGGACTTCTTCCAGCCGAACTGGCGGCTGGTCCGCGCGGGCGCCCCGGTCTTCTGACCCGTACCACCCGACGGGCCGTGGGCGGCGACGCCCCCGGCCCGTCGGCGCGTCTCAGCCGTGCCGCAGGTCCCAGCGCTCCGGGTCGTCGTGCGGCTCCGGGCGGTCCCGGCGCGGGTCGGTCTCGGTCAGCTCGACCCGCTCCTCGGGGCGCGCCGCGCGGGGCAGTTCGCCGAACCGGACGTGCCGCAGGAACGCGTACTCCTCGTCGGTGAACGACGGATCGGTGCGGTCGTCGGTCATGCGCCCCTCCCCTTTCCGCCCGCCATTCTCTGCCGGTGGCTCCTCCGCTGGCCAGTGTCCTTTGCTACCGGTCCGTCGTGCCGGTCACGCCGCGTAAGGCATCCTAGGATCCTGGGTGGACGGAACGAGGGCCGGCGGGGCCGCCCTGGTCCCGCCGGGCGCCGTTGACTATCCGAGCAGCTTGGCCGCCGGTCGCCGGGGGGCGGGCAGCCGGTCCAGCAGCGTCAGGGCCGCCCGGACCGGCGCCCGGGACAGCGTCTCGTCGAAGCTCGCCCGCCCCTGGCAGAACCGCACGAACATCCGCCAGCCCGGCGGGGTGGCCAGCAGCGCGTGGAAGACGTCCGGCCGGCGGGAGAAGACGTCCAGCAGCCGGTGCCCGGCCCGCATCGACGGCACCAGCCGCTCGGCGACCGCGCGTTCGTAGCCGGCCAGGTCGCCGGCCGCGACCGCCGCACCGGCCAGCTCCCCGGAGCGCAGCGCGTAGCTGATCCCCTCCCGGCTCCACGGCTCCAGCAGCCCGGCGGCGTCCCCGACGACCAGCACCCGGCCCCGCCGCAACGGCGAGTCGTCGGCCCGGCAGCGAGTCAGGTGCCCGGAGTCGTGCTCCGGCGGCAGGTCCGCCAACCCCAACCGGTCCACGAACCGGCGCAGGTACTCCCGGGTCCGCTCCCCCTCGCCGCGCGCGGCGATCACCCCGACGGTGAGCCGGTCGCCCTTCGGGAACACCCAGGCGTACGACCCGGCGAGCGGACCCCAGTCCAGCAGCACCCGGCCCCGCCAACGGGCCTGCTCCTGCGGCGGCACCGGCAGCTCCACCTCCAGCCCCAGGTCGACCTGCCGGTAGTCGACCCCGACGTGCTGGGCGGTCACCCCGGACGAGCCGTCGGCGCCGATCACCGTACGGGCGTGCACGGTGTCGCCGTCGGCCAGCCGCAGGCGTACGCCGTCGGGGTCCTGCTCCACGGCGCGGACCGCGACGCGCTGGCGGACCTCCGCGCCGGCGTCGACCGCGGCGGCGCGCAACCGGTCGTCGAACTCCTCCCGGCGGACCATGGTCACCAGCGGACCGCCGTGGCCTCGGGTGAACCCGCGCCGCCCGTCCCGGGTGAAGGTGACCCGGTCGACCCGGTCGTGGGCGGGCACCTCGATCCGGTCCGCCACTGCCGCGAGCGAGGTGCCGATCAGCCCGCCCCCGCAGGTCTTGTACCGCGGGTGCGCGGCCCGTTCCACGACGACGGTGCGGACGCCGGCACGGGCGGCGACGTACGCGGCGGAGAGCCCGGCCGGCCCACCGCCCACCACGGCGAGATCCCAGACGATCACGGGTGCAGCCTAGGGCACCCGGTCATCGGAGCCGGTGTCGACGCGGCCGGACCGGGCCTCGCCCGACCGGCCGTGGCACACCCGGCGGGGGTGTCGGCACCGCCCGATCGGGTGGGCATCTTCGGTCAGGCAGGGGGTAACCGCGCAGCGCAGACCGCCCGCGCGGAGGGCGGGAGAACTGAAGGAGGAGCAATGCGGCAGGTACAGCTGTCGGAGGTCGAGGAACGGGTGTACGAGGCGGTGACCGCGCTCGAGGCGCGCGGGCAGGTGCCCTACCCGGACATGATCGCCGAGGAGTGCGGCCTGACCGAGGAGCAGTTGCGGGCCCCCCTGCACATGCTCACCGAGAAGAACCTGCTGCACCGGGAGGATTCACCGATGGCCGGCCTGGACTTCGGGCCCCGATTCTGCGCCCGCCAGATGGCGTGACGCCTCGGCGGCCGGCGCCGGACGACCGGCGCCGCTGGCAGGCCCTCGGGGTCGGGCTGGTCGCCGCCTTCATGACGCTGCTCGACGTGAGCATCGTCAACGTCGCCGTGCCGTCGATGGACCGCGCGCTGCGGGCCTCCCCCAGCGACCTGCAGTGGGTCCTCTCCGGCTACGCGCTGACCTTCGGGCTGGCCCTGGTGCCCGCCGGGCGGTTCGGCGACGCCCGCGGCCGGCGCAACGCCTTCGTCGCCGGTATCACCCTGTTCACGCTGACCAGCGCGCTGGCCGGGCTGGCCACCTCCCCCGGCTGGCTGGTCGCCGCGCGACTGCTCCAGGGAGCCGCCGCCGGAGTGGTCAACCCCCAGGTCACCGGCCTGATCCAGGAACTCTTCCGGGGCCCGGAACGGGCCCGCCCGTTCGGGCTGCTCGGCGCCACCATCGGCATCTCCACCGCGATCGGCCCACTGCTCGGCGGCCTGCTGATCGCCCTCGGCGGCGAGGAACACGGCTGGCGGTGGGTCTTCTTCGTCAACGTGCCGGTCGGGATCGTCGCGGTGATCCTCGGCTGGCGGTTGCTGCCCAGCCGTCCCGAGGGCCCGGTCGACAACCGGCGCCTCGACCCGGTCGGCGTACTGCTGCTCGGGCTCGGCGTGGTCCTGCTGCTGCTGCCGCTGGTGCAGCAACAGCAGTGGCGCGGGATTGAGAAGTGGCTGCTCGTCCCCGCCGGGCTGGTCGCGCTGGTCGCCTTCGGACTCTGGGAGCGGCGGTACGCGCGCCGGCGGCAACCGCTGTTCGACCTACGGCTGTTCGCCGTCCGGTCGTACACCCTGGGTGCGCTGATCGCGTTGGTCTACTTCGGCGGGTTCACCGCGATCTTCTTCATCTTCACGCTCTACCTGCAGAACGGGCTCGGCTACAGCGCCCTCGTCGCCGGCCTGGCCATCACCCCGTTCGCGCTGGGCTCGGCCGCCGCGTCCGCGCTCGGCGGGCGGATCGTCAACCGGTACGGGCGCCCGCTGGTCGCCACCGGCCTGGTCACCGTGGTCGTCGGCCTGGTCGGCGTGGTGGCGATCCTCGATCTGGATCCCGGGCACACCGCCGTACCGTGGCTGACCGCCGGACCGCTGCTGGTCGCCGGCCTCGGCAGCGGGCTGGTGATCGCGCCCAACCAGACCCTGACCCTCTCCGAGGTGCCGGTACCGCAGGCGGGCAGCGGTGCGGGCATGCTGCAGACCGGCCAGCGCATCGGGGCGGCCGCCGGCATCGCCGCCGTCGGCTCGGTCTTCTTCGCGTCGCTGACGGCGAGCGACGGGGCCTGGTCGGTGGCCTTCCGGCACGCGCTGCTGCTGGCCACCGGGATCATCGCGTTGGCCCTGGTCGCCGCGGTCACCGACATCAGTCGCAGCCGCCGCTGACCGCCAACGTCGCCACGGGCGCCGGTGCGCTCGTCCGCGAGCGGTAGTCGCCCGGCGGCGAGTGGACTGTCCGCGTAAGCCACGGGTGCGGGATCTCCGATGGAGGCTTACGGGGCGTGAGCGGGGTGACGGGTCGGCGAGGAACGAGCCTGAGTGATACCTCAGCGGCATATTGATGACTCAGAGGTATCACCCTCCCGGGACCCATGCCGACCCCGTGACGACACGCCCGACCCGAACGGCCCCGCCGCGACGACCCCGCTCACCTGACCGAGCGGGTTCCAGGCGGCAGCCACAAGCGGACCGGGACCACGGCGAGGGTGTGGCCCGCCGTGACCGGCGCAGGGATCAAGCCTGACCGCCCGGAGCCGGGCACGGCGGGCCACACCCTCAACCGCAACCACCCAGCGCCGGAACTTGTGCGAGCGCAACAGGGCTGGCGCCCGTCGGGGAGTTCCGACGGACGCCAGCCCGAGGTGCCTCCGGGCCCTGCCCGGCGCCGAACCGGTCAGCTCGCACCCGTGCCGAGGCGGTGGCGGCGACGCCAGGCCAGGGTCATGAGCAGCAGCACCGCGCCGGCGCCCACCAGGCCGCCGCCGAGCTTCATCGGCGTACCCAGGCTGTCGCCGGTGACCGGCAGCGGCTGCTGGTCACCCTGCCGGGGCAGCACCCGGACCTCGGTGGAGGCCGAGCGGTCGGACTCGTCGCCGGTCGCCGTGAAGGTCAGCAGACCCGTGATCGACGGCTTGTACGGCTCGGTGAACCGACCGCGCGAGTTGGTGTTCGCGTAGAAGGTCAGCGGGGCGGCGGCCTGGAAGGCCACCGGGGCCATCGCGACGGTGCTGCCGTCGCTGCGCCGCGCCTGACCGGGGGCCGGGGCGGCGAGCGGGGCGACGCTGACCACGATGGTCACTCGCTCGTTGGGACCGAAGTTCCGGCCGGTGAGGATGACGGTCTCACCGAGGGTGATGGTGGTGCGGTTGACGGTGAGTGTCGTTGCGCCCTGGCCCGGTGGGTAGGGCGGTGGTTGGGGCGTGTCCGTCAGCGTGGGCGCCGGCTGCGGCTGCGCCGCCCCCGCTGCGGTCGGCACGGCCACCACGGCCAGACCGACCGTGAGCGCCATGATGATGCGGGAAAGCCGCATGATGGTTCCCTCCTACTGGTCACAGCTTGGTGCGGTAACAACTTGGGTGGTCCATGGGGTGGCGGTGGGCGTGAGCCACAGCTCGGCCGTTCCGGCGCCGGTCGTCGCCGTCAACACGGAGACCTCCAAGGTGCGGGAGGCTCCCGGTCCGACGTCCATGTTGGCCGTCGCCACCTGCCGTCGCCGTTCGGTACCGGAGCCGAGCGCCACCTCGGCTCCGTCGAGACGGGCGTCGAGCACCGACCCGCCGGCCGGGCTGTACACCGAGACGAAGGTCCGCGCGGTGTACGGGTCGCCCGCCAGGCCGAGGCCGAGGACCGACTTGGCCAGGCCGGTCTGCGGCGCCGTCGAGCGCAGGGTGACCCGCAGCCGGAGTTGGCGGCGGCCGTCGGGCCGGCATTCGCCGACCGTCAGGTCCGCCGACGGGCGTAGGTAGTAGCCGAGCTTCGCGCCGCTGCCGTCGTTGAGGAACACGCCGACGGTCGGCACGGTGTCCTGCTCGGGAAGCGTCCCGGCCATCCGGCTGTCGCCGAACGTCCGCTGCTCCTCCGGGCGGGCACTCCAGAACAATATCCGGCGTTCTCGGACAGCGCGGTCGAATACGGACAATAACACCTTTGGGTCGACATTCTTCTTGAGGAAGGTGTCGAAGACCGCGGTGGCCGCCGCCGTGAAGTACTCGTCCTGCTGTCGGGTGTCGAGCCGCTGGTAGCTGTCGCTGAGCAGGGTCCGCACCGCGGTCTCACTGTCCAGCGGGGCGTGCCCGGGCACCAGCACCGGCCCGGTCGCCTTCAGCAGGTACGACAGCACCACCGGGTCGACCGCCAGCACGCCGTCGACCGTGATGCCGGTCTGCCGGCGGACCATCTGCCGGTAGAGGTTGGCGGCGGTCGGGAAGTGCGGGGTCAGGTTGACGTCGGCCGGGTAGATGCCGGGCAGGTCGCCCCAGAGGCGGCGTACCTGGCCGGGGGTCTTCAGCGGCGGGGTGAAGCGGCCCAACGCGGCGCTGGTCCCCTGCCGTCCCATTCGCACCCGACCGTCGTCGGCGTGCAGCACGGCGTACGCGCCGATCATCCCGCCGGTGGCCCGCAGCTCCGCGTTGTTCTGCGAGACCAGCAGGTAGCGGCGCGGCCCGTCGACACCGAGCAGCGGTGGCAGCAGTCGGGCGGCCTGGTCCGCCGCGGCGGTGAGGTCGGCCAGCCGGTCGATCTCGCCGCGCAACGCGGTGAGCGCCTGGCGGATCTGGCTGACCAGGTTGTCGACGGGGACCCGGGCGAGGCTGGTCCGGGTGTCGCCGACCGTCCGGTGCACCGCGGCGAGTTCGGTGGAGAGGGTGCGCAGCCGGGCCACGTCCAGCCGGCCCTCGGTGGGCACGAGGCCGGCGAGGTCGGTGCGGAGCAGGCTCGGGAACGCCTGCCGGGCCAGGTCGTCGATCGCGATCGAGATCTGGCGTACGGCGGCCAGGTCGTCGCCGGCGAACGGCGCCCGCCGCCCGACCCACCAGCCGGGGTCGGCGGTCGCCGCCCGTGCGGCCCCGGACTGTTCCTGCAGTGCGGCGAGGGTGCGCTGGGCCCGGGCGGTGTCCCCACCGACGACCTGGGCGCTGAGTTCGCGGGCCAGCCCGGCGGCGTTGACCAGGTGGGCGCGGGCCTGCCAGCCCCGGAATCCCACCCAGCCGGCGGAGACCAGCAGCAGCGAGCCGACCACCAGCGCGCCGAGCAGGGCGCGGCGCAGCCGGGCGCGCCGGCGCCGCCGGGACCGACTGCGCCGGCGGCGCGGGCTTTCGCTCTCCGTCACACCACTCTCCATTTCCGAAACCGGACAGAAGGGCACGTTTTCTCTGACGTTCTTAGCACGTAACGAGCCTTCTGGGTCGGAAATGACGGTCTGACCGGTATGCGAATATCGCTCGTCGGTCAGCGGGTGCCGGAGCGGGCCGCCACGACCTCGTGGAGCAGCCCCTCGATCCGGTCCACGCCGGCGGCCAGCGACATCTCCCGCAGGTACGCCTCCCGGCCCCGCCGGCCCATGTCGACCCGGGCGGGTGGCGGGATGGTGGCGGCCAGCCAGAACCGGTCCGCCAGCGCGGCCCAGTCCTCGGGCGGGCAGGAGAGGCCGGCCCGGGCCCGCTCGACCAGCTCGGCGGTGTCGCCGCCGGCCGACGCGACGACGGGCGCCGCGCAGGAGAAGGCGGCCTGGAGCTTGCCCGGCACGGTGCCGCGCAACTCGGGCAGGTCACGGAGCATGACCAGCTGGTAGTCGGCGGCCGCGTACAGGTCCGGCATGTCCAACGGGGACCGGCGTTCGACGAAGCGCACGTTGTCCGCCCGCAGCTCGGCGGCGAGCCCCCGCACCCGCCGCTCCTGCGCGCCCGACCCCACCAGGACCAGGTCCATCGTGCCGTCCAGCGCGGCGGCCGCGCGGACCGCTGTCTCCAGGCCCTGCCGGTTTCCGATGGTCCCGGCGTGCATCACCACGCAGCGGCCGTCCCCGCGGACCAGCCGCTGGGCGGCGGGGCTTGGCCGGGCGGGGTGGAAGATCCGCTCGTCGGTCCAGTTGAGCACCACCCGGATCCGGGCCGGGTCCGCACCGGCGGCCACCACCGGATCGCGCAGCGACGGCGCGGCCACCGCTATCGCGTCGGCGGCCCGGTACGTCCGGGCCATCGCCGCGCCGATCCGCGCCGTCCAGCCGCCGGCGTCGGCCCCGCCGGGTTCGTCCCGGGCGCAGACGTCCGGCACGTGCAGGACGGTCGGCACCCGGCCGAGCAGCCGTAGCAGCCCGGCCGCGGCGAACGCGGTGGCCGGCGGCTGGTGGACGTAGAGCGCGTCCACGTCGGCGAGGAACCGGCGGCCGGCCAGCACCGCGCTGCCGGCGAAGGAGAGGTAGCCGGCCATCCGCGCGCGCACCGAGGCGTCCCCACCCGCGTACCGGGGCACCCGGCGGACGGTGAGCCGCTCGCTGCGCGTCTCGTGCTGCCAGCGCTGGCGCCACCCCGGATAGACGTGCCCGCCGGGGTAGTCCGGGAAGCCGGTGAGCACCCGCACCTCGTGCCCCCGGGCGGCGAGTTCCTCGGCGAGGCTGCCCGGGATGAACGCCGGCTCCGGCGGGAAGTGGTACGACAGCACGCCGATCCTCACCGGGTCACCTCCGTCCGGGGCGGCCGGTTCGGCGCGGCAGCACCGGTCGCGGGGGTGGAGTCCACGTACGATGCCGACAACCCCTCCGCGGTCGGCCGTCGCAGGCCGGCCGCCGTCGCGGTGGCCCGCGCCGCGACTCCACCGACGAGAGGGGTCCAGATGACCGACCGGGTGCTGTTCGTCTGCCACGCCAACCTGTGCCGGTCGCCGATGGCCGAGTACCTCGCCCGGCGGCTGCTGGGCAACCGGCCGGTCACCGTCTCCAGCGCCGGCACCGACGCCGTCGAGGGCCTGGCCATGCACCCGTACGCCGCCGAGGTGGCGGCGGAGACCGGCGCGGACCCGGCGGAGTTCCGCAGCCGACTGCTGCGCCCGGAGTACCTCGAGGGCGCCACGCTGGTGCTCACCTCGACCCGGCGGCAGCGGTCGGTGTGCACCGCGATGGTGCCGGCGGTGCTGCACCGGACCTTCACCCTGCGCCAGTTCGGCCGGCTGGCCGCGGCGGCCGAGCCGCCGGCGGACCTGGCCGACGACTCGGTGCGGGCCGCCGTCGTGGCGGCCGCCCGGGCCCGGGGGCGGCTGCAACCCGCCGCCCCCGGTACGGACGACCTGCTGGACCCGATCGGCGGCACCGCCACCGACTTCCGGAGCTGCGCGGAGGAGATCGAACGGTCGCTACGACCCCTCGCCGCGCTCATCGGGGCAGCCGGGTGAGTTCCTGCGTACGGTCCGGGACACCGGCACCGGCGCGCTCGGCGTGCCGGCCGTTGGTGGCCCGGTCCGCCGGCACCGAGGTGGTGGCGGTCGAGGCGACCACCCGGTAGGCCTCGTACTGGTACGCCTCGGTCTTCGGGACCCTGGCCATGTTCAGCACGCAGCCGAGCAGGCGCACCGAGACCGAGTGCAGCGCGCGGGAGGCCGCGGCCACCTGGGTGCGGGAGGTCCGGCCCTGCTGGGAGACGAGCAGCGCGCCGTCGGCCTGCACGGCCACCACGACGCCGTCGGTGACGGCCAGCAGCGGCGCGGTGTCGATGATGACGATGTCCGCCGACTCGCGCAGGGCCAGCAGCAGGTCCGCCATCGCCTTGGAGCCGAGCAGCTCGCTGGGGTTCGGCGGCGCCGAGCCGCTGGGCAGCACCAGCAGGGACTTGTCGCCCCAGCGCTGCACCACGTCCCCGACCTGCACGTCGCCGACCAGCACGTCGGTCAGGCCGACGCCGGCGTCCAGGCCCAGGTAGTCGTCGACCTTGGGCCGGCGCAGGTCGGCGTCGACCAGCAGCACCCGCCAACCGGCCTCGGCCAGCGCGATGGCCAGGTTGCAGGAGAGCGTGGTCTTGCCCTCGCCCTGCAGCGCGCTGGTCACGGCGATCACCCGGGCCGGCTCGTGCACGTCGACGAAGCGCAGGTTGGTCCGGAGCTTGCGGACGGCCTCGGCCCGCGCCGAGTTCACCGCCTCGCCGACGATCAACGGCTCCGACTTGGCGCTGCCCTCGAACGGGATCTCGCCGAGCAGCGGGCTGCCGGTGGTCCGCTGCAGGGTCGCCGCGTCGCGCAGCCGGACGTCGGCCAGCCCGCGCAGGATCGCCAGGCCCATCCCGCAGAGCAGGCCGAGCAGGCCGCCGATGGCGAAGTTGCGCACCGGCTGGGGCGAGACCGGGCTCGAGCTGACCCGCGGGCCGCTGACCACCTCGATCTTGATCGGGCCGGTCTGGCCGTTCGCCGGCGTCTCGACCTTCTGCACGAGCTCGACGAACTTCGCCGAGAGCGTCTCGGTCACCCGCAGCGCGCGGGTCTGGTCGGTGTCGGTCACCGACGCCCGCAGCAGGACCGTGCCGGTCTCGGTGGAGGTGCTGACCCGGCGTTGGATCTCCTCGGCGGTCAGCCCCACCGAGTTCTCGGCCACCACGGCCTGCGCGAGCCGGTCGCTGGTCAGCAGTTCGGCGTACGACTTCACGCGCTGCTGCATGAGCAGGCCGCCCTGGTAGGCGTCGGTGACGCCCTGGCTCGGCGTGGTGATGAAGAAGGTCACCGAGGCGACGTACCGGGGCTCGGCCCGGACGGTGACGAACGCGGTCACCCCGAGCGCCACCATGATCGTGAGCAGGACGATCCACCAGTGCTGGCGCACCAGGCGAAGCTGGCGGTACAGGTCCATCAGGCGCGCCTCCGTACCAGGCCGGTAACGCCAAAGAACTTCACGAAAACCCCCAAGGTCGACTTAATCTCGTGAACCATTAAAGCTGCTGATACGCCTTTATGTCCGGAGTTATCTGTTTTCGCCTAGGCGAGAACGTGCGCCCGGAATTACCAACCCGAGAAGTGGTCGTTCGGCATCGCCCCGGAAACCAGAAAAGCCGTCCCGGGCACGGGAAAGGGCCGACCGGCGGGTGGCGTGGCACCGGTCGCCGGGAGGAGCCGGGCGTGGTCGCCCGGTCGGGGGTCGGGGCGGACGAGGTCGGCTCGGCGGGTCACTGCACCGCCGCGCTCGGCAAGCAGCGGACCTCCCAGGGGTGGGGAGATCCGGAGGTCCGCTCGGCCTACGGCCGGCCCGGCTCAGCCGCGCCGGCTCGACGCCGGACAGAAAACGGGGGGCGCCGGCACGCCGGCGCCCCCCGTTCGCGTACGCCTCAGCGGCGCCGGTCGGCCGGCGCCCGCTCCTCGGCCTCGTCGGCGAGGGCGTCGGTCACCGGTTCGGTGAAGTCGTCCGCCGGCACCGCCACCTCCTCGGCCAGGTCCTGCTCGTCGGGTCGGCCACCCGGCGGCGGCTCGGGAGCGGTGGCGCCGCCGGCGAACCCGTACTCGTTCGGCTCGTCGTGCTTGCTCATGTGGTTATCCTCCCGGTTTCCCCGCTTTCGCCTCCTACCGCTCACGGTAGGTGGTGATCCCTGTGCCCGCAGGGCGCCGGGGATAGTCACCGTGGCGACGGGTGGTCGGCGCTCAGCGCAGCTGCTCCACCGCCTCCAGGATCAGCCAGAGCCCGCAGATGGCGAAGAGCACCGCGGCGCCGTAGCGGATGGTCCGCTCCGGAAGTTTCCGGCCGAGCAGCCGGCCGACCAGGATGGCCAGCGCGTCCGCCGCCACCATGCCCACCGTGGAGCCGAGCCAGGTGCCGAACCAGCCGTACTTGGTGGCCAGCGTGATGGTCGCCAGCATCGTCTTGTCGCCCAGCTCGGCCAGGAAGAACGCGACCGACACCGCGACGATGGCGGACTTGCTGGTCTTCTCCGCCTTGCGCCGCTCCTCCTCGGTGAGTTTGTCCCCGCGCAGGGTCCACGCCCCGAAACCGAGGAACGCCAGACCGGCGATCAGCGAGATCCAGCCGGTCGGCAGGGCGGCGCCCAGGCCGTAGCCGATCGCCACCGAGGCCAGGTGCACCACGGCGGTGGCCACGGTGATCCCGATCAGCACCGGCAGCGGCTTGAAGCGGGTGGCGAAGGTCAGCGCCATCAACTGGGACTTGTCGCCCAGTTCGGCGACGAAGATGACGCCGAAGCTGACCACCAGCGCGACGAGGAAACCCTCCATGACATCCTTCCGGTCCACGCCGGGAGGAGGTACGGGGCGACCTCGACCCGGCTGTACAGCCTGGGTCGAAGGTCTCGCCCGCCCCGCCGCTGGCGGGGCCGCGTGGCCGGATGCGGAACGCACCAGTGTGTCGACCACGACATTGGGGGCTACTCCCCTTCGCGCCGTCAGCCTAGCCGATCACCTCCGCCGGTCGCCGTCCGGGTGAACAGGCTCACCCGGCTCAGTCGGCCCGGGCCAGGGTGACGCCGAACAGGCCGTCCGGATCGGTCCAGAACTCCGCGGCGGCGAACCCGGCCGCGGCCAGTTCCCCGGCGACGCCCGCCGGGCGGAACTTCGCGGAGACCTCGGTGCGCAGCTCCTCGCCCTCGGCGAACCGGACGTCCAGGTCGAGCACCCGCACCCGCATCGGTCGCCGGGCCCGCAGCCGCATCTCGATCCACTCCCGCTCCGGGTCCCAGCGGGCCACGTGGTCGAACGCCGCCGGGTCGAAGTCCGCGCCCAACTCGCGGTTGATCACCCGCAGCACGTTGCGGTTGAACTCGGCGGTCACCCCGGCCGCGTCGTCGTAAGCCGGCACCACCACCGACGGGTCCTTGACCAGGTCGGTGCCGAGCAGCAGCCAGTCGCCCACCTCCAGCGCGGCCCGCATGTCGGCCAGGAACCGGGCCCGCTCGGCCGGCAAGAGGTTGCCGATGGTGCCGCCGAGGAACACCACCAGCCGGCGCCCACCGGTGGGCAGCCGGTCGAGGTGCCGGGTGAAGTCACCGACGATGCCGCGTACCCGCAGGCCCGGGTAGTCGGCGGCGATCTCGGCGGTGGACCGGCGCAGCGCGCTGACCGAGACGTCCAGCGGCACGAAGGTGCCGAGCCCGCCGTGCCGGGTGAAGGCGTCCAGCAGCAGCCGGGTCTTCTCCGACGAGCCGGAACCGAGCTCGATCATCGTCTTCGCGCCGGTCAGCTCCGCGACCCGGTCGGCCCGGTCGGCGAGCACGGCCCGCTCGGCGCGGGTCGGGTAGTACTCCGGCAGCCGGGTGATCTCCTCGAACAGCTCGCTGCCCCGGGCGTCGTAGAACCACTTGGGTGGCAGCCACTTCGGGTCGGCGCTCAGGCCGGCGCGCACGTCGTCGCGCAGGCCACGGTCGAGGTCCCCGGGTTCGAGGTGGATCTCCAACGGCTCGGTGCTCATCTGGGCTCCCTTCGTACGGGCGACAGGTCCCTCTCCCCGGCCGGACGGCGGTCACACCTGCCCGATGGCGCGCACCCGCACCTCGGTCGCGGTGCCGGTCACCAGGTGCCCGTCGGGCACCTCCCGCCAGCCGGGTTCGTCGTCGTGCGGTTCGGACGCCAGCAGCACCGACCGCTGTGTGGTGCGGATGGACAGCGCGTGCCCGGCCACGCTGGCGGCCACCGTCCGCCCATCGGTGAACAGCAGGTTGAGCCGGGAACCGGGGGCGGCCGCGGCGACCGCGGCGACCGTCTCGGCGACCGCCCGGGCCGGATCCACCCCGGCGCGCAGCCGGTGCCGCACCAGCGCCCAGAGCAGCGCCGAGTCGGTGGTCGCGTCCAGGGTGAGCAGGTCACGCACCGGCAGCCCGGTGGCCAGCGGCACCATCGAGTCGGGCCAGCCGCGGACCACCCCGTTGTGGCTGAACAGCCAGCGCCCCTCGGCGAACGGCGCGGCGGCATTGTCCAGCACCGCCATGCCGACGGTGGCCGAGCGCACCGCCGCCAGCACCGCGCCCGCCGAGGTGACGGCGGCGAGCTGGGCGATCGTCGGGTCGCTCCAGATCGGCTGCGCCCGCCGGTACCGCACCGGGTCGCCGTCGCCGGGATACCAGCCGATGCCGAAGCCGTCGGCGTTGATCGTCCCGCCGCCGCGCATGTCGCGCGGCGACCAGGACTGCCGCAGCAGCGAGTACGGCGGGTCGAACAGCAGTTCCCGCAGGTTGACCGGCGGCCCCAGGTAGGCCAGGTGGCGACACATCAGCGGGCACCGCCGCCGGTCCGCCGGGCGGCTCGCGCGCCTCCGGTGGTACGCGTCTCGGCTGCCGCCGTCACCCGCGCGCCTCCTCGGCGGTGGCGTCGCGGGCGCAGCGGAAGCCGCTGAAGATCTGCCGGCGGATCGGGTAGTCCCAGTTGCGGAAGGTGCCCCGGCAGGCGGCCCGGTCGGTGCCGAACGACCCGCCGCGCAGCACCCGGTAGTCGTCGCCGAAGAAGACCTCGGAGTACTCCCGGTAGGGGAAGGCGGTGAAGCCCGGGTGGCCGCGGAAGGTGGTCGAGGTCCACTCCCACACGTCGCCGATCAGCTGGTGCACGCCCAGCGGTGAGGCGCCCGCCGGGTAGGCCCCGACCGGGGCGGGCCAGAGGTGCCGCTGGCCCAGGTTCGCGTGCGCGGCGGTGGGATCGTGGTCACCCCACGGGTAGCGCCGGGAGCGGCCGGTGGCCGGATCCCAGCGGGCCGCCTTCTCCCACTCCGCCTCGGTGGGCAGCCGCCTGCCCGCCCAGGTCGCGTACGCCTGCGCCTCGTGGAAGCAGACGTGCACCACCGGCTCGTCGTCGCGGACCGGCGTCCACCGGCCGAAGCGGCGGCAGGCCCAGCCGTCGCCGTCGCGCTGCCAGTGCATCGGCGCGGTCAACCCGGCCTCGGTGCGGTGCCGCCAGCCCTCCGGCGTCCACCAGCGCGGGTCGTCGTAGCCGCCGTCGGCGATGAACGCGCGGTACGCGCCGTTGGTGACCGGCGCGGCGTCGATGACGTACGCGGGCAGCTCGACCCGGTGGGCCGGGCGCTCGTTGTCCAGCGCCCACGGGTCGGTGTCGGTGCCCATGGTGAACGGCCCGGCCGGCACCAGCACCTCGTCGCCCACCCGCACCCGCGGCTCGGGCGGCGGGGGCGCGTCCAGCACCGCCGGGCCGGCGCGCAGCTGGTGGGTGGCGAGCATCGTCTCGTCGTGCTGCTGCTCGTGCTGGACGATCATCCCGAAGGCGAACCCGTCGGCGACCAGCGGCCGGTCGGTGAACCGGACCCCGTCCAGCAGGTCGAAGACCTTGTCGCGGACGGTGCTGACGTAGGCGCGGGCCTCGGCCGGAGGCAGCAGCGGCAGGGCCGGGCGGTCCTTGCGGGGCTGCTTGAACGCGTCGTAGAGGTCGTCGATGTCGCGCCGGACCGGCTCCCGGCCGCCCACGTCGCGGACCAGCCAGAGTTCCTCCTGGTTGCCGACGTGGGCCAGATCCCAGACCAGCGGGGACATCAGCGGCGAGTGCTGTCGCATCAGGTCGGCGTCGTCGACCGCCTCGGTCAGCAGGGCGGTGCGGGCGCGGGTGCGCGCCAGCTCCTCGGCGATCCGGCCGCGCAGCCGCTCCGCGCCGTCCCGCCCGGTGGTCACGTCTCCGGTCACCGTCTTCCCCTCTCCGCGACGGCGCGCCGCCGCCGTACGCCTCGGTGGATCTCGTCGTGCAGCGGCGCCGGCAGGTCGAGCCGGGGCAGCGCCGCCAGGGCCAGGTCGAACAGGGCCGCCGCCGTGGCGGCCAGGGCCGGATCGCGCAGGCCGTGCCGGGCGGCGGCGTGCCAGCGGTGCGCCACCGGCGCGGCGACCGCCCGGGCCGCGTCGACGGTGTCGGGGCCGGTGAGCAGGGCGGCGAGCACCGCCAGCGGCAGCGTCCAGCCCCGGCCGGGCTGCGCGTCGAGGTAACGCAGTTCCAGGTAGCCGCGCGGGCGGACCGGTGGGAACAGCGTGCTGACGTGGTATTCCAGGTCGTCCGTGGTGGGCGGCCGGGGCAGCGCCCCGTCGATCCAGTCGGCGAAGGTGACCCCGGGCGGCGCCGTCCAGTCGGCGCCGGCACCGCGCAGGCAGAGCAGCGGCGCCGCCAGCACGTACGCCGTCCAGGCCGGCACCGGGTCCTGGTCGGCGTGCTGGGGCGTCCAGACCGGTCGGGTGCGGGCCGGGTCGATGGCCAGCCAGGCCGCCATCCGGGCCGACGCCCGGCCGGTGCGCCGGCCGGCGTGCCGGTCGGCGGTGGCGAACGCGGCCACCAGCGGTGGGCCGACCGCGTGCACCAGCGCCCAGCGGGCGGCGAACCGCTCCGGCTCGCCCGCGTCCAGGCAGAGCTGCAGGCCGGCGGTGCTGTACATCATCGTCCGGCCGGCCGGCCCGCGCCGGTCGAAGACCTGCCGCATCGCCCGGTAGCGGGGCGTCTCGACGACCGGACGCGGAGGCCGGTGGGGATCGATGCCGGTCTGCCCGAGGGTCAGCCCGGCACCGGCCAGCAGGTTGGTGAGCTGGGCGATGTCGGCCTCGGTGGCCTGGATCAACGCGGCGATCGAGGGTCGCGGCGCGGTGGAGACCTCCAGTTGCCCGCCCGGCTCCACGGTCACGGTGCTGCCGTGCCGGAGCCGCTCGGCGGGACTGGCGGGATCGAGGGTGACGGGGCTGTGCCGCCCCAGTGCCGCCCGGAGCCGCTCGCCGTCGACCGGGCGGGCGGGATCGGCGGCGTCGTGCACGGTCCATTCCAGTTCGACGCCGGTGCGGGTCGGTGGACCGGTCTTGAAGCAGATCCGGGCGAGATGCCGGGCGGCCGCGCCGGACTCGCGCAGCACGGTGGACTGGTCCAGCTCCGGTGACGTCACCACGGGATGCCCCCTCTCCATGCCCCGATCACCCGACCTTGGGCCACCGTAACCCGGCCCACCGACAACGATCCGGCCGTCCGCGGCGATCCCCGCGTGCCGGGGGGCGGGGGCGGAATTTCGCCGGGCGTGCGACTCGGACCTACGGCAGCGGCGGGACCAGCGACGATGCCGCCTGGGCCGGCGGGTCGGTGCGGCCGGGCACCGGGCACAGCTCCCCACCGATCGGGCGGGCGGTGCCTCAGTCGCCCCGGGCGCGTCCCGAG